>JBFZFJ010000339.1:0-8155 GCA_041306405.1 Verrucomicrobiales bacterium
CATTTGCGGCCCGCGCGCTTTTGTCGGACAGATCTCGTGCTACGCATTCGGCATACCGACGCGGCGGGCCCCTTCTCCGGGACATGGTGCCATGGCGCGCTGGACTCCCGATGGCTGGACCACTGTCCTGGGGCCTGCCTTTGCGCACTGTAGCGTCAACGGACTCCCTGGATTGGAGTTTCTCCTGCTGTCGCAGTGCCACAAGCAACCTGAACCCTACAAACAGGTGCTGAATTGTGAGTGGTTGGGAAATGCCCTGGGAGAGGACGGAGTGTCCGGCTATGGGTCGGACGGCGGTTTCTGGAAGTTGCTCGCCTTCTACAGGAAACTCGCCCTGGTGGAAGATGCGGCGATCAAGGATATCGGCGCGACCGGGGAGGAACTCGCCGAGTCCAACGTGGAAGCCGCGGCTGAAAAGGTCGATCAGATCGAGCTGACCGATGCCCAGAAGACGATCGTGACCGGCGCGGATGGCGTGATCAGGATCCCGTCGGCTGCGGCCGCATCGACGGTGAATACCGACAAGCTTCGCTTCATGCATACCATCGACGGCAATGAGGTGCAGGTTCACTACGCCCTCGGTGCCGCTCAGCCGGAAATGCTGAAATACAGTGTGGATGCACCGGCGGACGGCAAATATGAACTGACGGCCGAGGTGTGCACGGTGACCATGGGCCGGGAATTCATGCTCCGCTTGAACAGGCGCACGCTCGTCAACATCGTGTTGCCCTACACCAAGGGAAACTGGGGCGAGACAAAGCCGGTGCTCATCGACTTGAAGAAGGGCTCAAACTCGTTCCAGTTCACGGTTAAGTCGCCCAACAAGGGTCTCAGCATCAAGAAATTCCAATTGAAGCCCGTGGGTTGACACGACGCCTTGGGAACAGCTGCCGAACGGGGGATCCACGATGCGATGAAGACACAAGACTTAAGGTTAATCGACCTCGGGATGTAAAGGCTCGAATTCCTTATCAAAGGTGCCGCCGGTGACGATGATGTGAATGTTCATGTGATAAATCTCCGCTCATCGTTGGTGACAACCATAATGACTCCTTCATCTCTTCTCTAGCGGCGCAATCTTCACATTCTTCAGCTCTACGCCCTCCGCCCTGATGACCATTTTCTTCACGGTCAGATCCGCGCGATACGTAATCATTGTGCGCTGCCCGGCAATCTCCGCATCAATCAAGCTCCCTCCGAGCTTGTCATCGCCCTTCACAATCACGCGAACGGTAAAGGGCTGGTCAGTGCCTATGAGGTTCTCGATCGCATAGTTGCCGGGAAGGTGAGGCGTAGCGCCCTCTCGCAGGGTCTTTTGACTGCCCGCAAAGTTCGTCAGCGAACCATGCGCAAACTGCGCGCGCATATCATCCAGGCGAAGCTGGAACTCGCAAGCAGCCTGATCTCCATTCTCAGGCAGGAACGAAATGCCGAACTTGCCCTTCCTGGCCTCAGCAGGCTGCACATCAAAGACCAGCATGTACGACTTGCTGTCCGCCGGGAGGTTGGTCACACCTGTAACGCTCGCCGCCACGGTCTTCAGGCTTCCCATCTCAGGCATGATCTCCGGCATCCACTTCGAGCCGATCCTGCCGTCAGGAAACTGGATCAGCTCGCGAATTACCAGCGGACCGCCCCAGCCGCGGGTATGAATCCACGCCGCCATCAGAAACCGGCCATCGGCGATTTCCGAGATCGCCGGCACGACCGATCCGTCGTAGAAATCAAGCCCCTTCGCGACCAGACTCGCATAGGCCGAGATCGGCGCATCGGCAGGTTTTGACCAGCAGTTGGAGTCATTGAAACCACCAATGATGTAATCAAACTTCCCCCAGCGGAAGAAGATGGTGCAGTCGCCTCCGGGTGGAAATTCCGAACTGACACAGCGCCAGCCGCCGTCGATGGACTCCGACTCCCAAATGCCCTTGGAGCGATAGTTGGCCAGCATTCGCAGCTTGCCGCTGGGATCGGTATAGACGCTGGGGTTCTCGCAGGGGTGGAACATGATCGAGGTCTTCTTGAATTTCGCGACCCCATCCTCGCTGATGGAATAGGTCGCACCGGCAGGCACACCAGGCGTTGCGGCACGTTTGAATTCGCCCGAGTGCCCGTTCTTTTTCAGGTATTCATATTGCGCCGGAAGTGTCGTCTTCCCCTCGGGATAGACTCGCGTCGTGTGCAAGCCGTAGCTGAGACAGAATTTGCCATTGAAAACGAACGGCGTGCCCGTGCCCATGGTCTCCCATTGCTCGTCCAAAGGCGTCGCCGCCTCGTGTTCGGTCCAGGTCTTGAAATCCTTTGTGGAAAGGTGTTCAAAGTAGTGTGCACCTTGCCCGAATTTGCTCTGATGATGGCGACGATCATACAAATAGAATACGTGGTAGCGCCCCTGGTGATAGAACGTCTGAACATCACCCACCCAGTTGTTGTGTCCGGCTGGCGTCCAGTACTGAACCGGCGCAAGATCGGGCTTTTTCGCCAGCTGCTGTTCGGGCGTGATTGCAGGGAGATAGAGTGCCGCTTTGTTCACGTACCCGGCATCCAGCTTCCACGCATTCTTCTCCGCCCATTGTGGGTAACCGAACGGGAAGTCGTTATCGAGCAATTCGCCGTCCACGTACATCGTCCAGCGTGCGCCTGAGAAGTTGAGGACGACCTCGTGCTGGCCTGCCGGCTTCTTGAGCATCGCGAGTGGAATGCCGATCGTCATATTCTTCCAGTCGGGATGCTCGACCGAATGGAGCACGACCGTCGCCTCCAGCACCGGAACCGAGCCGTCAGGCATTTTGAACGCCGGGTAATTCTGGCGGTTGCGGTCGGATGGATTGTGCTGACGAAGGCGGACGCTGAGTACGCCCGGGATTTCGAGAATGTTTTTCTCGCCGTCGACCTTCTTCAAGTCCATCGTGAACTTGACGGTAAAGCCGTTTGTTGTATTCGCCGGCGCAGCGAATTCGCCCTGAGGCGCCTGTGCGGTGAGGGTGCTCTGCGCGGGTTGCGTGGTGTTGAACAGATACAGCGGGGTTAAGAGTTCGATCCTGGCTGCGGGCTGCGGCGAGTCGGCGGCGTGCAGTGCAGCCAGCGGCGCGAGCAGCAGGGCTGTGACGAGAGCCGACCGAAGGGAGACAGCCGGCCAAATAGTTTTGTTAGACATGCGGGCAATGAGGGTGCGTTTGATGGTCATTGGTTTGGTTTATTGGTCTGGTTTATTGGTTCAGGAGGGTTCGATGAGCATTTGCTCGGTGGGCACTTCGAGCCGGATCTCCGCGCCATAGCTCAGGCCGTTGACGAACGGCAGCAGCAGCTCCAGCACATCCAGTTGCTGAAAATGCGTGGGTTTGGTGTCGGGATGCGGATAGTAAATCAGTCCTTCCGCCGCCGGCGCGCCGTCGCGAAGCAGGCGCACGTCGAAGAACGAGAAATCCTCCGCCGGTTCCGTGGGATGCCATCTTACACCGCGCAACGTCAGGCGCGGCGCGAGGACGCGATACCGCAGCGGCGCGATGCTCACGTTCAGCGTGCCGCGGTGGTAGGGGCTCAGATCGAGGCCGAGCGCTTGGAAAAACGGCCTCTGCATCTTGAGCGTGCCGCCGGGAAAGAGCGGGTTGCCGTTCTGGCCGGAGGCAACCCGGTGGCCCGGAACGATGCGGGCGGGAAAGGTTTGGCAGGAACGGTTCATGTTGGATAACGGCGGGCTCATTTCGACTTCAGCGTGCGCTCCATGTCTTCCAGCGCGACTTGCTTGGTTTCCGGGAACCACAGCCCGACCACAAACAACTGCACGACCATCATCGCGGCGAAGAAGGCGAAGGGCAGGCCGGCACCGGGCTGGCCGAGTTCACGCGCCACGAGGGGGAATATCCAGGAAACGAGCATCGCCATGAACCAGTGCGTGAAGCTGCCCAGCGTCTGCCCTTTGCTGCGCACCGCGGTGGGAAATATCTCGCTGATAAACACCCAGATGACCGCGCCCTGCCCAAAGGCATGGCACACGACCATGCCGCCGAGCAGCCACACCAGCCAGTCGGCGTGAACGTTGGCATTGAAGATCCACGTCACCAACCCCAGGCTGATGCCACCGCCGATCGTCCCCCAGATGAGCAGCGCTTTCCGCCCCACTTTGTCAATGACCGCCATGCCAACCAGGGTCGCAACGATATTGACCGTGCCGAGGATGACCGTCTGTAAGGAGCTGGAGTTCTTGTCGAAACCGGCCATGGCGAAAATCTGGTCGGCGTAATACCAGAGCGCGTTGATGCCGCCGAGCTGGTTGAACATCGCCACCGTGATCGCGAGAAAAATGGGCCGGGCGTGCGATTTGACGAACAACGGCGCTTGCCCCGCGTGGAGGTCCTCGCGCAACGACGTTTCAATCGCCGCAAGCTGGCGATCCACATCCGCCACGCCGGTAAGCCGCAACACCGTCGCCGCCTCGTCCCGGCGGCCCACCATCATCAGCCAGCGCGGACTGCGCGGGATGAAAAAGAGCAGGGTCAAAAAGCCAACGGCCGGCACCGCCTGTATGCCGAGCTTCCAGCGCCACTCCGCCGCGCCGAGATCCATCGAGCCGAGCAAATAGTTTGACCCGTAGGCGACCAGCACGCCAATCACGATGTTCACTTGAAAGCAGGCCACCAACCGTCCACGCCACGAGGCCGGCGCAATTTCCGCAAGATAGATTGGCCCCAGCACCGACGAGGCGCCCACCGCCAAGCCGCCGAGAATGCGCGCTGCCACGATCATCCACAGCGACGAGGCAAACGCGCAACCGAGGGCGCAGAGCACATAGAACATGGCGACAATCTTCAGGCAGTCACGGCGGCCATACAGGTCGCCGGGTTTTGCCGCGGCCAGCGCGCCAATCGCCGCACCGAGCATCGCCGAGGCCGTCATGAATCCCTGCTCGCCTTTCGTGAGCGAAAAGAGCCGCACCAGACTCTCCTGGCATCCGGAAATGACCGCCGTGTCGAAACCAAAGAGCAGACCGCCGAGCGCGCCGACCAATGTTGCCCCGAGCAGCGCGGGGGTAATCTTGACCGTTGGATCACGGAGTGCTGTGGAGCCGCTTGCGCGCAGTTGCATGAGGTGACTCCTAGCTACGGCAGGCGCCCGGCGCCAGCAAATGACATGTCAGGTTAAAAAAAGCTGTCCTATCTGCTTTGAATCTGCTATTAGCAGATCCGTCATGACCGACAGCCTCAAACATCGCGCCGTTTCACGCCAGCTCGCCGCGGAGATCAACTCCGGCAAACACCGCCCCGGCGACCGTCTGCCCAGCGAAGCCCAGCTTGTGAAGCGCTTCCGCGTTTCGCGCCCCACCGTCAGCCGCGCCCTGCGCGACCTCCAAGCCCAGGGCCTCATTGCGCGCCGCGCCGGCTCCGGCACTTACGTCTGCAACCCGCGCGAGGCCGCCGCCGCTTCACCCGCGTTCGCCCAACTCGGCCTCATCGTGCCGAGCCTCCGACACACCGAGATTTTTGAGTCCATCTGCGGCGAACTCGCCAGTCTCGCCCGCGTCCACGACTACGGCTTGCTTTGGGGCGGCACCGCGCGCCCGCTCAGCCCGGAAACCGACCTGAGCATCCAGGCCGCCGAGACCCTTTGCGACCAATTCATCGAACGCCGCACGGTGGGCGTTTTCTTTATCCCCTTCGAGCACTGCTCCGACTGTGAAGCCGCCAACGAGCGCATCACGACCAAACTTCACAAAGCCGGCGTTCCCGTCGTGCTCATTGATCGCGACATCCTTCCCTTTCCCGAACGCAGCGGTTTCGACCTCGTGGGTATCGACAACTTCACGGGCGGCTACACGCTCGCCACGCACCTCCTCAAGCTGGGCGCGCGCCGCCTCGCCTACCTCACCCTCCCGAGCACCGCGCCCACGGTGAACGCGCGCATCGCGGGCGCGCGAGTCGCCATGCTCGACCGGGGCATTCCCATCGCCCCCGACTTCGTGCTCACCGGCGATCCCGCGGATGAGAAGTTCGTGCGCTCCTTTGCCGTGGCCCGCCAGCTCGACGCCATTCTCTGCACCAGTGACCACATCGCCGCGCAACTGCTGCAGACACTGACCCGCTTGCGCATTAGAGTGCCGGACCAAATCCGCCTCGTTGGTTTCGACGATATGCGTATTGCCAGCCTGCTGACCGTGCCGTTGACAACGATGGAGCAACCCTGCCTTAACATCGCAATTGTTGCTTTTCAAGCCATGCGCGATCGGCTCGCGGACCCCACTCTCCCCGCGCGCAGCCTGATGCTCACCCCTCGCCTCGTCGTCCGCGAAAGCTGCGGCGCCTACGGGGCCAAGTGAGATGGGATGAAGTTCGGGTCCGCACCTACGGGGATGCCCGGAGTCCCGACGGCAAGGTGCTGGCGCGCGCACGGTGCGAGGCCACCGTCCGGCGCACCAGGGATTTCGTCGATCCTGCGGATCAGCCGGATATCACCACCCAGCCCGTCAGCCAGACGAATCTTACCCACGGGCGCAAGTTCGAGATCATTTCCTTCCGCTGGTTGAACGCCAGTGAGGTGTAATTTCCGGAGGAGCGCATCGGTAAAGAAATACGCCCTGGCAAAAACATGAGAATCATCACGCTGCTCCTTTTCCTCACCGCCCTTCTCACCGCCCAAGAAGGCGAACACACCTGCCGGACACTTTTTCTCAACGGTCCACAGCAAGCTCCGGGCAAGTATTACCTTTTCGACGGCCGGAGTTCCCAGGAAGTCGCCTTGCCGCGGCTCAGCTTCTCACCCGTTTACAAGCTCGCGCCCAACAGCTCGGCCCTGGTGAATGAGCCCGCCGGCAAACTTGAGAATTACCCGGTGGAAGTCAACTTCCGCGTCCCCGGTGACGAACGCACCCACCCCCTGATCGAAAGCCAGTGGCGCCACGATCCGCGCTCCCGCAGCATTGTGTTTGTCTTCGACGAGGGAAAGCGCCGCGCCCCCAAGATCAGGTCATTCTCCGACTTCCGCATGCCGGAGAAGAAAGAGGAGGAGTAACTATGAGAGAAGGAATTTCGTTCTTTTACTTCTTGAGTCGTTGGCTTGGTGATGTTGGGCCGTCAGCGGCGCGCCACCCTCCCATGCCCGGAAAACCATCGGAAATCAGGACAAGTGGCCATGAAATGAATGTTTGCGGGTTTCGGGGGGGGGCGGATAGATTGCCGCCAATCGACTCAAGATACCCTATTTCAAACACGATTTTCTCACATGGTTACACACGGAACCGATACCCCATGACTGATACCGCTGTCGCCCTTGGACGTAGTGGCTTGGATGGCTTGGATAAAACCATCGTCCTGACGGGAGCCATGGTCCCCTACAAATTCGGCAGCTCGGACGGGCTCTTCAATCTTGGTGCCGCACTCGCGTTCGTGCAGTCTCTACCGTCAGGTGTCTACGTTGCCATGAACGGCCTCGTGTTCCCGTGGGACAACGTTCAAAAAAACAAGGCAGCTGGTATTTTCGAGCCTTTACATCCCAACGTAGATTCACCCTAATTCGCATTCCCCAAAAAACTGTATACCAACGAATCAAATGACAATGAAACCAACTGTAATCCTAACCGCAGCGCTGCTGTGTGTCCTCTCGCCGATCTCCTTCGCCAAGCCGATCAAGGTCTTCATTCTCGCCGGGCAGTCCAACATGGAAGGGCAGGGCTCGGTGGATCATGATTACAACGGCGGCAAGGGCAACCTAGTCTGGTCGATGGCGAATTCGAAGAGCGCCGACAAGATGAAGAAGCTCAAGAATGAAAAAGGAGAATGGGTCGTCCGGGATGATGTGCAGGTATCATTCAAGGTGGGCGGCGACAAGCTCCTGAAGGGTGGCCTCACGGTGGGCTACACCGGTTATGCCGCGGACGGATCGAGAAGCCACATGGGACCCGAGCTTGGGTTCGGTTTTGTCCTGGGCGACTTCTACCCGGAGCCGGTGCTGTTGATCAAGACGGCGTGGGGCGGGCACAGCCTGCACGGGCATTTCCGTTCGCCAAGTTCCGGCAAGCCGGCCTATGATACCGGCAACTGGCCAAAACCCGAGGATGTCGGGCAGTCTTATCGCCAAATGGTGAGAGAAGTCCGCGCCGCCTTGGCGGATCTCGGGGATCAGAAATATGAAATCGCGGGTTTTTACTGGCAGCAGGGCTATAACG
>JBFZFJ010000340.1:0-8762 GCA_041306405.1 Verrucomicrobiales bacterium
TGCTGGGGTTTTAATTCCGCTTCGCCGGCTCACTCGTCGAGCAGCGAGCTGCGCGTGAACAGCGAGATGACGTGCACGCCGCGCGCTTCGATGGCTTGGCGGCCACCTTCCTCGCGGTCCACGAGGACGAGGGCGAAGGCGACTTTTCCGCCCTCGCGCTCGATGGCGTCGATGGCTTTGAGCGTGGAGCCGCCGGTGGTGATGACGTCATCGACGACGATGACGGTGTTGCCGGATTGGAAATTGCCTTCGATTTGTTTGCCAGCGCCGTGGCCTTTGGGCTCCTTGCGGACGGTGAAGACCTGGAGCGCTTCGGCTGGGTTTTTCATGGCGGAGGCCATGCCGACGGCGAGGGAAATGGGGTCGGCGCCGAGGGTCATGCCGCCGATGGCGTCGATCTGGAGGTGCTCGGAATGGATCTTGGAACGGACGGCGTGCCAGCCGAGGTCGCCGATGAGCAGGGCTCCGAAGGGATCGAGCGCGGTGACGCGGCAGTCGATGTAGAGGTCGCTTTGCGCGCCGGAGGCGAGGGTGAAGTTTCCGGTGCGGACGGATTTCTGGAGGAGGAGTTTTTTGAGCGCGGAGGCGGTTTGGAGCATGGCGGGATGATGGGGAAAGGGGGATTTCTGAAAAGCCGAAAAACCCAAAGAGCGATTTGTGTGCTAGCCAGCGGGGTGGGGGAGGATTTAGGTTTCGGCCAGATGATTTTGGGATTGATGGAACCTTCCGGGTTGATCGAGCAGGGCGGCCCGCTGGTGTGGGTGCTGCTGGGTCTGGCATTCATCGGCGCGGTGTGCGTGGTGGAGCGCTTGTTTTTCTTCCACCGGGCGCGGATCAACGTCGGGGATTTGCTGGTCGGCTTGTCGCATCACATCCGGCGGCGGGCGTTCGCGGAGGCTTTGCACGAGGCGGCGCGGGCTCCGGGGCCGGTGGCGCGGGTGGCGCACGCGGCGCTGCTGCGGTATTATTTGCCGCGCGCGGATTTGCGGGACGTGGTGCAGGAGGCGGGTCAGATGGAGGTGCCGCGGATTGAGAAAAACATCCGGGCTATCCTTGGCGTGGCCTTGCTTGCGCCGTTGGTCGGGATGCTCGGAACCTTGGTCGGGATGTTGGAAACCTTTCAAAAAGTCAGCGAGCAAGGAGGATTCACCGGCCCGGCGGAGCTTTCGGCGGGGGTGTTCACGGCGTTGATCACCTCGGTGATGGGGCTGACGGTGGCGATCCCGCTGTATTTGTTTTACCTCTATTTCCTCGGCCGGGCGAAACGGTTGGTGCATCGGATCGAGCGGGCGGGCATTGAAATGGTCAATCTCATCGCGGACGCGCGGGAGGAGGAGGAGTTCGCGCCGTTCCGCGGCGAGGTGACGGCCGGGAAAAAGCCGGTGAAGGCCAAACCGGAACCTGCCAAATGAAACTGGAAATGACCCTGCCGGAGCGTCCGGGATTTCTGCATGCGGTGCCGATTCTCAATATTTTCGCGCTGGTGCAGTTGTTTTTCCTGCTCGGACCCTCCTTGGTTTTACAATCGGGCGTGGCGGTGGATTTGGCGCCGTCGCGGTTTCAAATGGAGCGTTATCAGGATTCGATCGTGGTCACGCTGGGGCCGGGCGAGCCGGGGCCGCGGATTCATTTCGGGCGCGATGCGGTGACCGTGCAGGAACTTGCCGGGCGGCTTGACAAACTGCGGGCGGATGGCGCGCCGACGAAGGCGATCGTGCTGCTTCAGACCGACCGCGGCATGCCGGTCGGGATCGAGCGCGAGGTCACGGAGCTGGTGCTGGACAAGGGGTTTCGCCTGGCGCTGGTCGGGAAGAACCCGCCTTCCGCCATGGTTCCCAGTTCGAAAAAAGCGGCTGAATGATGGCGGACGGCATGGTCAAACCGCACAAGTTGGCGGGCACCCCGCAGTGGCTGTTTCGCTGGAGCACGAGCAAGACGCTGCTGTTGCCGAAGTTGTTCGCCTTGGTTTTCGTGGGCGCGGCATTCGTGATTTTGATCACGTCGGTGCGGATCCGGGTGACTGCGTTGGAGAAATCCTCGCCGCGGAAGGCGTCGGTGATTTATCTGCGCGACGATGCGGAAGGCCGGGCGCTGACCCTGCGGGCGCACGAGGGCGGGCCGTTTCCTTCGCGCTTCGAGCCGTCGCAGTGGGAAGGGATGGCCGCCTTGGAAGCCGCCGCGCTGGATGCGGTCCGGTTTCAGCCGCAGCCGTATGTGCCTGCAGTGGCGGATTTGCCGGCGGAAAATTGGGTTCCGCAGGTGGAGCTGGCGGCCAAGGGGCAGTCGTTTTTCCCGAAGCGCACCCCGCCATCCACCAACCCGCCGGAGCTAGCCAAGCTGAAACTCGCGCCCGCGCTCTATCCGCTTTCGGGGGAGGCCTCCGCGACGCTGCCGGAAACTCTCCCGCCGTTTGAAGCTGCGGTCGATGGCGCGATGTCCTCCGCGTCCTGGCGCTTTCTCGTGCGTTTGAATCCCGATGGCGGCGTGGCGGAATGCGTTTCGCTCGAAAAAGGCGGCGAGGCGGGGGCTCCGGAGTTGGAGGCCTGGCTGCACCAAATCCAGTTCAAGCCGGAGCTTGAAAAGCCCTTCCGCTGGATCGCCGTGGGCATCGGATTCACCAACCAACCTGTCGCCGATGGACCTGACGCTCGCTGATTTCGTGCTCTTCGTACTGCTGGGCTCCTTCGTGCTGGTGCCGTTTCTCGCGGTGGTTTCGCGCACCTTGCACGCGCGGGCGGAAAAGCGCTCGCTCGCGAACCGCGTCATTTGCCGGCTCTGCCTGCACGCCTTCGAAGACGCCAGCCATGTGAAAACCGTCGATTGCCCGATCTGCGGCGCGACGAATGAAAAAGACCGCAGCCGCCGGCTTGGGTAGGTGAACATCGAACATCGAACATCGAACATCGAACATCGAACATCGAACGGCCAATGTTGAATACCGAACCAGGATTTTGGTTAGGACGTTCTCCTGAATCCCAAACCCCATCCACCCATTCGTCAGCCATCGGGACGGCGGAAGCAGGCGTCGTCCTTCCCGCGCGGGCCTACCAGTAGGCTGCATTGGATGATAAAAAACCTTTCTTCGGCCGTATCCTGCAGGATGAAGCGCGCATTGGCTTGCCTCCTTACCCTCATTCCCTCCCTCGTGATCGCAGGGGAACCCATTCCACTCTTCAACGGCAAGGACCTTGATGGCTGGACCATGGATGTGCCGGCGCGCGACAAACTGTCGGAAGCCAACGACGCCCCGATCAAGGATGGCATCATGACCTTCGACACCCGCAAGGGTGCCTGGTGGAATGCGACTCCGCCGAGTTTCATCGTCCGTGATGGCATGCTCGTGAGCCTCGGCAAACCGCTCGGCCACCTGGTCACCGAGGCGGTCTATGCCAACTACAAGCTGGTGGTGGAATACCGTTTTTCGAAAGAGCCCGGCAATTGCGGCGTGCTGGTCCACGCCTCGACTCCGCGCATGCGCGGTAACATGTTTCCGCAGTCGATCGAGGTTCAGATGATGCACCAAGACGCCGGAGACTTCTGGTGCATCGTCGAAAACATCGAGGTTCCCGAAATGGAAAAGCGCCGCCCGCGCACGGATCCGAACCAAGCATTTGGCGGTGGAGCCACCGACGCGCGCCGCATCGTCAATCTCACCGACGGCTCCGAAAAACCGCTCGGCGAATGGAACACCATGGAGATTGTTTGCAAGGGCGATGAAGTCATCGTGCATGTCAATGGCACGCGGGTGAACCACGGCAGCAAAAGCACCGCCACTTCAGGCAAAATCGCCTTGCAAGCTGAAGGTGCCGAGGTTGAATTCCGCAAGGTGGAACTAACTGAGTTGGGGAAATGATTTTCCGCGCCATCAAAAACGGCCTTTCAACGAAAACCATCCACGAAACACCCCAAACAACGTCACCACCATGTCCGACTCCACATTCCTCCACTCGCGTCGTGATTTCCTGAACAAGGCCGGTTTGGCAAGCGCCGCATTCGCGCTGCCTGGCCTGGCATCCGCCCAGGAGAAAGCGGGCGGCAAGTTCCGCATCGGCATCGTGGGTTGCGGAGGCCGCTCAAGCATTGTCGGCGAAATGGCGCTGAAGGACGGGCGCTTCGAGATTGTTGCTTTGGCCGATTACTTCCAAAGCGAGGTGGACGTGCAGGGGGAGAAATTCAAGGTTCCGGCGAACCGCCGGTTCACCGGGTTGGATTGTTGTCAGAAAATGATCGATGCCGGAGGAATCGACATCATCGCGATTCTCACCCCACCGTATTTTCATCCGGAGCAGGCGGAGGCGGCGGTCGAAGCGGGACTGCATGTCTGGTTGGCGAAACCGATCGCCGTGGATGCCCCGGGCGTGGTGCGCATCGAGGCGGCGGCGGCGAAGGCGGCCGGGAAAAAGCGTTGCTTCCTTGTGGATTTCCAGACCCGGGCGTTGGCGCACTATCGGGAGGCCGCGCGTCTGGTGGCGGCCGGTGACCTCGGCGAACTGGGGTGGGGGGAGATCGAGGCGTCGTGCCCGGCGTTCGAGCTTGCCGTCCCGCAGGACAGTCAGGAAGCCAAGCTCAAGAACTGGCTTCAGTGGCGCGACTTGTGCGGTGAATCGATCATCGAATACAGCATTCATGCCATTGACATGGCGAGCCTGATGATAGGCCGCAACCCGGTGTCGGCCACTGGTTTCTGCGGGCGTGTGTTGCTCGACAAGCTGCCGCAGCCGCGACCTGGCGATGTGCAGGACCACTGGGTGGCGACCTTCGATTACGGCGCGGGTTTCAAGGTGATGTTCCGCGGAAAACGCTTCGACGGACATGATCTGCCGAACCACCATGCGATCGACTTCAAGCTCCACGGCAGCCGTGGCAGTCTCCTTGCCGACTACTCCGGCGAGGTGATGATCCGCGGTGAAAAGTCGTTCTTCGGCGACCGTTTCATGAAGGAGAAGATCCGCAGCATTTACACCATCGGCATCGCCAACAACTGGAGCACGTTTTACGACAACATGACCAAGGGCAACTATGCCCAGGAAACCGTGGCTGCGAGCGTGCAGAGCCACTACCTGGCCTTGCTCGCGCGCGAGGCCTGCTATCGCGGTGGCGAAGTGGTGACGTGGGACGACGCGGTGAACTCGAAGAAGGCGTTCAAGTTCGACACGACCGGGTTGAAGGCGTGAACAAGCCCTGAAGGTTGGTTCTGCCAGAGAGGCTGGGTTTCCCGCAGAAGGGAGGATTTATCCTCCGGCTCACTGTAAAGCGACAGGCGGATAAATTATACGAGCCTTCCGCGTTTTGGTTTCCCAATCTATTTTTCGTGCCTTGTCGTGGATTTCCTGCTTTCCCTCGCCCCGACCCCGCCGACTTTCCTTTGCCCATGTCCACCGAGCTGACCCGTAATTTCTCCATCATCGCCCACATCGACCACGGGAAAACCACGCTTTCCGACCGGCTGATGGAAATGACCAGCACCGTGACGATGCGGGAGAGCAGCGCCCAGCAGCTCGATTCGATGGATCTGGAGCGCGAAAAAGGCATCACCATCAAGTCCCACCCGGTCGCCATGGAATACACGGCCAAGGACGGCAAAACCTACAAGCTCAACCTGCTCGACACCCCCGGCCACGTCGATTTCTCCTACGAAGTCTCCCGCGCCCTCGCCGCCTGTGAAGGCGCGATCCTGATGGTCGATGCCGCGCAAGGCGTCGAAGCCCAGACGGTCGCCAACCTCCACCTCGCCACCGAGCAGAACCTGCTCATCATCCCGGTCCTCAACAAGATCGACCTGCCCGCCGCCGACGTGCCGAAGTGCAAGAAGCAGCTCGAGGAAATCCTCTGCATCCCCGCCGAGGACTGCATTCCGTGCTCCGCCAAGGCCGGCATCGGCATCGAGGACATTCTCGAAGCCATCATCGCCCGCGTCCCCGCGCCGGTGGAAAATCCCGACAAGCTGCTCCGCTGTTCGGTCTTCGATTCGCTCTACGACACCTACCGCGGCGTCGTTTCCTACGTCCGCGTCTTCTCCGGCACCGTCCGCAAGGGCCAGCGCGTCAAACTCATGGCCACTGGGAAAACCTACGAGGTCAAGGAAGTCGGCGTTTTCACTCCGAAGATGAGCCCGCGCGAAGTCCTCTCCGCAGGCGACGTCGGCTACGTCATCGCCAACATGAAATCCGCCAGCGAGGTGAAGGTAGGCGACACGATGACCGACAACACCCACCCCTGCCCCGAGGCGCTGCCCGGCTACAAGGAAATCCAGCCGATGGTGTTCTCCGGCATCTATCCGGTCGATTCCTCCGACTACGAGGCGCTGAAAATGGCGATGGGCAAGCTCCAGATCAACGACCCCGCCTTCACCTACGCCTCGGAAAGCTCCACCGCACTTGGCTTCGGTTTCCGCTGCGGGTTCCTCGGCCTGCTCCACATGGAAATCATCCAGGAGCGCCTCCGCCGCGAGTTCGACATGGACGTCATCTCCACCTATCCGTCCGTGATCTACAACGTCACGATGACCGACGGCACCGAGCGCATCATCGACAATCCGACGCTCTTCCCGGACCCGCAAGGCATCCAGGAAATCCGCGAGCCGGTCGTGAACGTCTATATCATGGTCCCCGGCGAATACATCGGCGACATGATGCAGCTCGTCCTCGAAAAACGCGGCGACGTTACCAACACCGAAACCATCGACGACACCCGCGTCATGCTTTCCTGCGTCCTGCCGCTCGCGGAAATCCTTGTCGATTTCAACGACAAGCTCAAATCCATGACCCGCGGCTACGGCTCGATGGACTACGAACACGCCGGCTACCGCGCAGCGAAAATGGTCAAGATGGACATGCTCATCGCCGGCGATCCGGTCGAGGCGTTCTCCACCATCGTCCACCGCGACAAGGCGGAATCCTACGGTCGCTTGTTAGCCGGCAAGCTCAAGGAAGTCATCCCGTCGCACCTTTTCGTCGTCGCCATCCAGGCCGCCGTCGGCGGCAAGATCGTTGCCCGCGAATCCATCTCCGCCATGCGCAAGAACGTCACCGCCAAGTGCTACGGCGGCGACATCACGCGGAAGCGCAAGCTGTTGGAGAAGCAGAAGGAGGGAAAGAAGAAGATGAAGATGTTCGGCAAGGTGAACATCCCGCAGGACGCCTTCATCAAGGTGCTCAAGAGCGGGGATTGACCCGTGGCGGCGGTTTCGAACCGGCAATTGATTGCTAGGAAATTGCTTTTGAGATGAAGGCCGTTGAAAGAGCGGGTGGCCGGACCGGAGGCGGGGGAAAAAGGGGGGATTTGGGTAGAGCTGAAATGCTGAAAACTGAAACGCTGAAAGGAACAATGCTCCGCTGGACGCCGGGATTTGGCGGGATTGGGAGATTTCACGGCGGTTTTCATTCGGTGCGAACGTGGCTTTCCGGGCCGCTTTGCCAAGATTTCTTTTGGCGGCGGTTTTTCGAATTGGCAAACAGGCGGGACGCCCCTCAAGTGTATTCGAGAATCAGGATGCGCCTGTCTTCCAAATGGATTTCGGGTGCCTGCCATGTTTGGCTTTGGTCGAACCAGTCTGGGTCAGGCTCATTGGGATTCCGGGGACGATTGAACCAATCGAGATCGGGTTCTGCGTCAGGGATCCATTCCTTGATCGCCTGCCAGGGAGGCTCGATAGGTTCCATGGTCTCGATGTCAAAAGGAGGTGGCGGTGGGCGCGGGAGCTGGATGATGCCTTCCCACAAGCCGAGGAGCCGCAGAAAAAATTCGATCTGCTCGGGGCGTTTGACGGCACCGGCGAGTTTCATGGGAGCTTTGCAGCACGGGCATTGGAGAGGGTCAAAGTGCGACGGTCATAGACACGCCGCTACAGTCGGGGCAGTGGAAGCGGAGGAAGCCGGCGGCGAGGTCGCCGCAGCGGAGGAAGTTGCGGACGGCGGTGAAGACGTTGGGGCGGAGCGGACCGAGGGTGGGGCGGTGTTTTTCCTCGTAGGAGGCGAGGAAAGAGTCCCAAGCGGCGGTGAGGATTTGCCAGAGGGGAGAGGCGCGGGGGCGGCGGGTTGGTAGATGGATGGCACGAAGAGTGTTCATAAGAACAATTTTAGTGCGGGGCCAGATCGTGGGTGATGGATCGGTTTTGGGGAAGGTCAGGGTGGGTGAATTTCTGACGGATTGGGAGAAATTCGGACTCGGAGCGAGCCGCTCCGGACGAGGCCTGCGGCGAGACGCAACGGCCATTTTAAGGAAGGAGCTCTTTCAACGCGACCCGCCACGGCGTTCAGGCGGTCTCTTCGGGAAACCGCTGGGATGTTTGAGGCTTGGAAGTTTTTGCGTGGCGGATTGTTGTGGGGGTGTGGACGCGATCCGAATCCGTGGGGCACGGCAGCATAATTTGAAGAACATCGACGTGGACATCCCGCGGGGGAAGCTCGTGGTGATCACGGGGCCTAGCGGATCGGGGAAGTCGTCGCTGGCCTTTCACACGTTGTATGCCGAGGGGCAGCGGCGGTATGTGGAATCGCTGTCGGTGTATGCGCGGCAGTTTCTCGACCAGTTGGAGAAGCCGGATGTGGATTCGATCGAGGGGCTGAGTCCGGCGATCGCGATCGAGCAGCGGGGCGGGGGACTGAATCCGCGCTCGACGGTGGCGACGGCGACGGAGATTTACGACTACCTGCGAGTGCTGTGGGCGGCGGCGGGGATTCCGCATGATCCGGTGACGGGCGAGCGCCTGGAGCGGATGAGTGCGGCGGACATTGTGAACGTGCTGGCGGCGATGGCGGAGG
>JBFZFJ010000341.1:0-8574 GCA_041306405.1 Verrucomicrobiales bacterium
GAAATGGGGGTTGCGGGGGCGAAGGGGAGGTTTGGGTAGAGCTGAAATGCTGAAATCCGAAACGCTGACAGGAAGAATGCTCCGCTGAACGCCGGAATCTGGCGGGATCGGGAGATTTTACGGCGGTTTTCATTCGCCGCGAGCGTAGCTCTCCTAGCCGCTGTGCCAAGATTTCTTTTGGCGGCGAATCGTTGGATGGCTGATGTAAAAAACAGCGCTACCTGAGTCGCCAACCGTGTGCCCTCCCGCCAATCCTCAGTAGGACTCGCGGGAGGGCTGGGTGCGGATCGCCTCGCGGCAATCCGAAATTCAGGCGGCGATGGCGGGGGCGGGTGTTTCGCTCGTGGGTTCCACATTAGTGGTCTCCTCGGTGAAGCGCAGGTTCATGAGCAGGCAGAAGTTGCCGGACGGACTGGTGGCCATGCCGGGGTTGAGCTTGTCCACGAGGCGGAGCGTCGGGCCGATTTCGAGGGCGTCCGCCAGATACTTCGGGTCGAAGGCGATCTCGGGCGGTTGGCCCTCGGTGGTGACTGGCACCTGGATGGTCGCGCCCACGGTGTCGTAGTCGCGGTGGGTCAGGGTGAGGTGGCCCGGCGTTTCCCAGGTGAGGCGCACGGAGTGCGACTTGCCTTTCAACGACCGCAGCCACGCGATGAGCGCGCCCTTGTGGGTTTCCGGGATGGTGACGGATTCCGGCAGGTAGCTGGGGATCACGTGTTGGTAGCCCGGATAGCGGCCTTCGATGGTTTTCGCGATGAGCGTGTGCGGTCCCGAGCGGAACTGGATGTGTAAATCCTCCGCCTTGTCCGCTTGCAGGACTGCGGCGTCGCGGTTGCCGAAGTCCGAATAACCGAGCACATGCACTGCGGAGTTGGGCAGCACGAACTCCCGGTTGGGAACGCGTGCGGGAGCGCCGGCCAATCTGCGTCCATCGGTGGCGATCAGCATGCCGCCGTCTTCAGGCGTGAAACACACCCCAATGAGCACGTAGCGGGTGGCGTCGGTGGAGGCGCACCCGGCGACGATGCCGAGGGCGGCGAAGGTTTCCTTGGGCATGCCCGTGATCCGCCCTTGGACGACGGGGCGTGCCGGGAACTCCTCTGCCGTCGTGACCAAATGATAGACCGACTTCACGGACAGGCCGCGGCATGACGTGGTGAGCGTCAGGGTGGTGCCGTCAGCGTCTTCAGTGTAGGCGAAGTGCGCGGAGCTTCCCTTGTCGCCGCGCGCCGCAGCCTTGAGCGCCTCGGGGGGGATGAGGAAGCGTCCGGGAGTGAACGGACCGATGATGGCGGTAACGCGGGTTTCCAGCCAGTGGTCGAGATCGGTGACGGCCAGGGTGAGCCCGGCAGTGTCGATGGTGGCGAGCACATGGGTGAGAACTGGCAGGGTGAAACGCTCGAAGCGAAGCCTGGTGAGGAGCTTGCGGGCGGCGGTGATGCCGTTGATGGGAATGGTGAAGTTCATGGGATGGGGAGTTGGTTGTTGGGGATGAGAGGTCGAAGGTCTGAATGTCGAAGGCCTCAAAGTCGGAAGAGCCAGAGGGCTGCAAGTGTGCGGCCCTCTGGCTCATTTCAGCTTTTCAGTTTCTCAGCGTTTCAGCTTTTACCTTTCGGGTTTGATGTAGGCGTTGATGCCGACGATGACGGGCGAGCCGTTGACTTTGGCCTCGGTGATTTGGTTGCCGTTGCTGCTGGCGACCGTGAGCGTCTTTCCGGTGGAGGAGGGACGCGGGGCGTGCAGCGGGATTTCGATGTGGAGGACGTTGTCCTTGATGGTGGTTTTCATGGTTGGTTGGGGAGTTGTTGGTTTTCAGTTTCAGGAGAGATGTGGACGAGCTTGTCGGCCTCAATCCATTCGACGGGTTGGAAGAACAGGCCGGGAACGACCGCTTGGATGCGGACGCGGGTGCAGTCGCCGGGTGCCTCGATGACGAAGCGCTCGTATTTCTCGTCGCCCAAATCCTGCCACTCGGGCACGATCTGGACGCGGTCGCCGACTTTGAGAGGCTCGGTGCCGTGGCGGGGGATGGGTTGTTTCATGGGTTCAATCGAGTTGGTCTTGCCAGTGGAGGATGGTGACATCGCCTGCGGCAACGCCGAGGCAGTGGATGTCCTCCAACGTGAAGGGCGCATTGGGTTCGCTGGTGCCGCCATTCCAATCAGCGAGGCATTGCTCGCGTCCGGCTTGGATGGCGGATCCAAGATCCACCGCTTCCACGGAATCGATGTGAATGGTTCCCAGTTGATCCGTCTGCTGACAAAAGACGGTATAGGTGGATGGGTTCATGACCGGAGGTAGGTGGTGTCCTTGCGTTGGAAGAGGCTGTGTGCTTCTTCCTCGGTGAGCCCGGTGAACTCGGACGGCCGGAACGAAACCTCGTCGGGGAAGAACGAGAACAGGCTTTTGGTGGAGCTGTCCTCGAAGGTCGCGACGACCTCGGGCATGGGATCGAACATGCCTTCCGGCATCGGCCGGGGCATGGGGGTGATGATGACGGAGATGATTTTCATGGGATCGAGTGGTTGATGATGTTGTGGGGTGGTGAAACGAAAATGGGCCGCCATGGAGCATCAGAGGATGCTTCATGGCGGCCCGGTGGAGGTCGCTGCAAAGGTGGTCCGGCACTTGGCCGGGGTGGAGGTTTATGGCGCGGGTGACTTGGGACGACTGGTCCCCGCAGCGCGGTGCCCAAGAGCGTCTCTCAGAGCCATCCCAAGACGAAGGCCAGGTTCAGCGCCAGCGATGCCAGCAGCACCACGGGGAGGACCACGCAGAACAGGATCACGTTGATTTTCACGTAATCCATTCCGCCGGGTGTGATGGGGTCCAGCTTGCTGGCGAGCCATTGGAGGAAGTTGGCGCACGCGTTGAATGCGGCGTGCCAGATCCCGTTCTCGTTGTCCTTGAACATGGCTATTTACCTTTCTGTTTGAGGTGGTCGATTGTCTCAACGAAGATGCATTGCGCTGCCAGAAAGGCGAACGAGATCACAATGGCTCCTGCGGCAAAGACGACCAAGGCGGTCGCGGCGATGGCTTCGGACAGCTTCAATCGATCGTCGTGATCGGGGTTCGTGTGCATGGTGGTCGGGGGTTTGTTGTTGATGGATGAGGCTGGCATTTCCTCATTCGGTGGGATGTCCAAAATCTCCCCCGAAAAGCGGAAGGCTTCGGGAGTTTGGAAAAGTTGGTGAAAAGGAAATGGGCCGCCATGAAACATCGGGGGATGCTTCATGGCGGCCCGGTGTTACCCCGGTCTGCGCTTGGCGTGTCGTGCGACCGGGCTTGCCTCTGGCGGTTCCTTGCCGAAAGGAGATTGGAGTGACCGGCTCAGGCGGCTTCGGCGTCCGCCTTGTATTTGAGCTGGTCGGTGGTGCATTCGGTGGCGGGGATGTCGCAGCGCTTGCCGAGATAGACGGGCTGGTAGATGGAGCCGCTCTCTCTAAAACAATAGAGATACTGACACTCACAGACTTCACCCTTGGCCGGAACCTCATGGTTCGGCGGGATCGTGACATTGCCGGCGGACACCAGCTCGTTGCCGTCGAACAGGCCGAGCGTGACGCTGCGTTTCTCGTTGCGGGCGGTGACGATGAACGACGCGCTCTCGACGAACTTGTATTTCAACTGCGTGCCGCCGGAGTTCGGACGACCCGGGCTGTAAGGCGCATCGACATCCTTGAAGACGACGCCCTCGCGGTTCGTGCTGCGGAGTTCCTCATAAATCTCCACCTTGTCGTTGGGGTCGATGGCGGTGCTGACCCAGCGCAGTGCCGGTTGGTTCGGCGGGATGATCATCAGCAACCCGGAATGACGATCCAGGTAGCGGCGCTTGCGGAGGCAGTTGCCTTTCACTTCCAGCAGGTCGAAGGCGTGGAGCGTGTCGCCCACGGCCTCGCCGCCGATCACGAGGTCGAAGGGGATTTCTTCGACCGCATGGCGGATGGGATCGGGGATGGCGACGACAAGTCCCCGGCGGTTGATGCCGGTGATGGTGTCGCCCTGCTTGCGGACCATCAGGCGGCGTCCGTCGTGCTTTTCCTGGAGGCAGTGCGTCCTGCCGGTGAGCAGGCGTGACACGTCCTCCTTATCGACCGGGTTGAGGAGCTGGCAGCGGATGCCGCTGTCCCTTCCCTCGTCGCCGGATTGCTGGTAGGGCTTGGCTGACTGGCCGTCGGGTTGGTAGCCCTTGGCGACTTTGGAGGCGACGAGCTTGTTGAAGAGCTTGGTCGCGGTTTCGAGCGGCACGGGGGTGTCGTTCTTGATGCCGGTGGTGAGTGTGTTGCCACGGCGGCCGTAGGCGAAGGTGACGATGTAGCCGTCGTCCTTGGGTTCGACAGCGGCGTGATAGACCTTGTCGGAGTTGCCCTCGCGAAAATGGAGCGAGGCGGATTGGATGGAGGTGGTTTGCATGTTGATGGGGTTGGTTGTTTTTGGGGGAGAGGGGAAAGGAATGGGCCGCCACGGAGAGTGCTTTGTCTCTATGGCGGCCCTGGGTGGCCGTGCCTGCGCTTGAGCGTATCGTGCGGCTGGCCGGGCTCTCTGACAGGAGCCGGGTGTTGGGATTGGTTTATGCCGCTACAAAGCGGCTTGATCGGGCGGGAAATCCGGACAATTATCTCCGGTATGGTCACGCTTACGGAAATCGAAACACTGGCATTCAAACTCCCGGAATCGGACCGGGCCAGGCTTGCGGCTGATTTGCTTGATTCACTTCCCGGTGTGCTGGTCGAGGATGATGAGGGTTTGGCGGAAGCGATCCGGCGGTCCGAGGAAATGGACCGAGATCCATCAATGTGCCTGACACATGAGGAGTTCCTCAAAGCGGTGGGGCGTTCGGCATGAAGGTGATCTACCACCGGTCTGCCGTCCGGGATGTCCGGCAGGTTCTCGATTACTACGAGAGCGAGGCAGGGACTCAACTCGGGGATCGATTCTTCAACGACTTGTTGGTCACTGTGGCCAAAGCACTTTCAAATCCACGGCACTTCCCTCCTCTCGGTGAAGTCGTGCGGCGAGCGAATCTCTCTGGTTTTCCTTATCATTTTCTCTACGAAGAGAAGCCTTGGGGGATCAAGGTGATGGTTGTCCGGCATCATCGCCGCAACCCGCGATACGGATTGCGGCGACAATGACGGCTCGGAATCAGTTGGCCTCCGCCATGCGCCGGGAGTTGCGCGGCGCGGGGGTGCTGCGACTGGCTGCTTCTCGCGCACGTCCTTTCGCCCAGTGGCGCAAGGCGGCGATCTGACCGTCCATCAGGTTGGCCAGCGGCACGGTGTGGGTCATCGCTTCCAGGATGTCCTTGGCGCGGGGTTCCCGGCCGTCGGCGTATCCCTCGTGCATGGCGTCGATGAACACGGCTTCGATTTCGGCCCCGGTGAACTGCTCGCAGGCACGGGCCGGGGCGACGGTGTCGAAATCGGCAGGCTTGCGGTTGTGGCGCTTGATGACGATGTCCCAGATCTGTGCCCGCTCCAGAGCATCGGGCAGATCGACGAAGAACAACTCGTCGAAGCGTCCTTTGCGCAGGAACTCGGGTGGGAGTTTGGAAACATCGTTCGCGGTCGCCACGACGAACACGGGTTTGTCCTTTTCCTGCATCCAGCTCAGGAATGAGCCGAACACCCGGGAGGATGTGCCGCCGTCAGTGCTGCCGCTGGACTGGCTGCCGGAGAAGCCCTTTTCGATTTCATCAATCCAGAGCACACACGGCGCGATGGCCTCGGCGGTTTGGATGACGGAGCGCAGGTTGGCTTCTGACTGGCCGACGATGCCGCCGAACACGCGTCCCATGTCGAGGCGCAGCAAGGGCAGTCCTCGGCGCTGCGGGTGAGCAGGTCGCGGCGGAATCGCTCCAACGTGGCTTCGAGCTGTTGGTCGCCAGCGAAGTTCAGCGTGCGGAAGCTGTCGATGAACGTGGTGAGGCGGTTGAGCGTGCGTTGGTGGACTCCGTTTTCAGATCCGTCGATGGTGGCGAGCACCTCGCTGGCAAGCCGGGCGGTTTCATCACGCAGAGACGCGACGGATTCACGGATGAATCCATCCAGGTCGGATTGGAGGCGGCGTGAGGCATCCTCCGCAATACGGCGGCGGTCGTCTGCCACTTCGAGCTGCGCCATGCCGTCCGCGATTTCGAGGCGGATGCTGTCAGGCGCGGCGATCTGGAACAGGCGCGTCTCGAAACCGAAGCGCTTGGCGATGTCCCCGGCGGGCGGGAACGATTGTTCGATGGTGTGGATCAGACGTTCCGCGCTGCCGTTCATGTGGCGGGCGGCCTCGCGCCATTCGACCATCGCGTTTTCACGCAGCGGTGTGTAGCCGGCAACAAAATCGAGGGTGGCTTCGCGAAATTCGTCGCGGAGTTTTTCGAGCTTGTCGGTGAGGTCGCCGAGGCGGGGATTCGGAACGAAGCGACCGATACCTCCCAGGAACGGGAAGCTGGAGCTTTCGACGGTCGCCTGCACCCGGGACTCGATCAGCGCGAATGCCGAGAGCGCGTCGCGCGGGATGAGGCGCTTGTGACCGAGCTGGATGAGACGGTCGGAGACGTGTGCGGGATCAAGGCCGAGGTCTTCGGGATTGAGCCGCTTGCACCCGCGCCAGTAACGGACGGAGGTGGAGACGAGGACTCCGCGGCGGCAGATGCCATCGAGGAGCGTTTGGTTTTGGGGGGTGGTGCTGGGGTTCATGATGATGAATGGTTGGGGATGTGTTGTGTGGAGAAACCAAAACACCCGCCGCGATCAGATGACCGGGCGGGCGCTGGGGGAGTGAGAGAAACGTTGGTTTCCTCAAATAGTTATGACACAGGGGAGCCGGGAATTTCCTGCATGCCGCCCACCTTGACATGCGGTAGCCTTTTGCTACCATTCTCCCATGAGCCAGCCTGTGAAACTCTCCGACACCCTGGTCCTTGATGCACGTCTCACCGCCAGGGCCGCAGAGCGCTCGATTGCAGGCCAGATCGAGTTCTGGGCGAAACTGGGACGCGCCGTCGAACCTCTGCTCCAAGGCGTCCAGGCGATGGCCTTGTCCCGCGCCGGGTCCGCCAGGCCGATCTCGGAATGTCTGGAATCCGCAGACTCCGCAGTGGGCCGAAAGCGCGTTGCCGAGCATCTCAAGACCCTGCCGTATCCTCATTACGAGCAATCCGATACCCCGGGATTGCTCATCCGCATCACCGCCGATGGCAAACGCGCCATCGGGCGCTTCGTCAATCGTCAGTTTGAAGTCGTCAAAGCTGTAAAACGATGAGGTCTGTCATCGACCAGCGACCGTTGATCGTGGCGGTGACCGGCCCTAACGGAGCTGGAAAAACCACGTTCTACCACTCCCATCTCAAGCCCGCCGGACTGCGGTTCATCAACGCGGACGTGTTGGCGCTGGAGTTGGAGATGGAGTCCTACGCCGCCGCGCGGGTGGCGGGGGCCCTGCGGAGTGCGCTGGTGGAACAAGGAGAGAGTTTTGTGTTTGAGACCGTCTTTTCCGACCCGGTCGGCGACAAACTGGCGTTCTTGAAAGACGCGGCGGCGCGGGGATACACGGTGGTCCTCTGCTTCATCGGGATCTCCGGCCCGGAGGTGTCGGAGCAGCGCGTGGCGATGCGCGTCTCCCAAGGCGGTCACGATGTGCCATCGGACAAACTCATCACCCGTTACCCACGGACCTTGGCGAACCTCCAAGCCGCCATCCGCGAACTGCCCAATGTCTGGGTCTTCGACAACGACGACCTGCGGGAGTCTTTCCGCAAGGTGGCGGTTTATGAGCAAGGTCGCCGGATCTTCGAAGGGAAACCTATTCCCAAGTGGCTGCGGCGCATTTTGAAGGAAACGCCTGCGAAGTGAGCGACCGAGGTCCACCTTGATTGCCCTCCGCGAACCCGTACACGCGATCACGGAATGCCGGAACGGCCGATAATGGGATAAGTTGCTTCTGTTGTCGCGAGAACCCTCTCCCCCCAGAGAACTCGCGGAGAACAATCCCCTGGACAAGAGCCCCGGCGGAACACGAAGCCAGCCTCTCCCCCCATGCGCTTCGGTTTCCGCCGGGTTCTTTTTTGCTCAGTCAGGCCCGATAATTGCTCTCGCCAGTACGAGCTTGCCTTGCGGTCTTCGAATCGTGACTCTCACTATCCGCCACCCAGCTCACGAAATTCATGACCGACGCCATCGCCATCCACGGACACGACATCATCGACCTTGTTTCCGCCTATCCGGACGGCATTCGGCTCAGCCTGTTGATGGAAGTTGTGAGCGAGCGCTTCGGGAAATCCGTCACCTTCCACACCGGCTCGGCGATGGGCATGGATCTCGACGGCCTGCTTCGTTTTCTGGAGTCCCGGGACAAGGTGCGGATCACCAGTGGAGTGGTCTATCCGGGTGGCTCGCCGGCGTGTGAGCATTGAGGGTGGCGATTCCAGAGCCGCTCAAGGACATACTGACTGCAAGGAATTTGCTTTCTGCGGGAGGCCCCTGAAAGAGCCAATGGGTCGGACCGGCCTGCCTGTCGTCTTGTCCGCCGTAGCTTTAGCGAAGGAGGAAGCCTTCTTGGCCTTCGTAGCTTCAGCGAA
>JBFZFJ010000342.1:0-7797 GCA_041306405.1 Verrucomicrobiales bacterium
GTTCTCCGGTTGGCCCTCGAATGTGCTGTCCACCACCTGGCTCTGTCCTTGGGAATTAATCTGCTGCACGTATCTGAGGAGCGAATCAATGAAGGTATAGTTCGATGTGAGGCTGAATCCCGCGCCAAGCTGGCGGGCAAGCTCGATTTCGAGACCCGTGAGGGTTCCTGATTCGCCGTTCACCCAAGTCTTTTTCTCAAGTGCGTAGGACTGAGCGATGGGATCCGTCATCGACTTGTGGAACAAGTTGATCGAGATCCGGTCGCTGTCCGTGGCCAGCCAGTCAAATCGAAGGTCAAAGTTGGTAATCAGGGTATCAGTGAGATTTGGGTTACCGACGATAATGTCGCCGGTGCTTTGATCCTGAATTTCCACCGGGGCGTATTCATAGAAAGTCGGACGCGCCACGGTACGAGACCAAGCGAAGGTCGTCTTGTATTGGTCACTTGGCCCGAAGTTCCGCCACAGGGTGATGCCCGGGAGTGCGTAGTCGTTGCTGGTGACGACGCGCTCTTCATTGACGAAGAACACCGGGTTGAGTCGAGGCAGGACCTGATAGTAGCGGTCCTCGCTTTCCAGTCGGACTCCGCCGGTCAATCCCCATCCGGCGAGTTCGGCGTTGGCCATGATGTAATAGGCATCGATTTCGTTGCCTGCGTCTACGTTGCGCACCGTTCGTCCGAGTAGGGTGGCTTCGGAGATAATGAGGTCCGGCGAGGACGAGTTTGCTTGGGGACCAGTCCAACCAAGGAAGCGGTCACTGCCATCCGGTTCGGTCGGGGAGTCAATCCCATCACGGTAGTCCACACCGTAAGTGCCGCCACCGCCAAGCAGCCTGTTGTTGAGTGTCGGAGATACATTGTAGGTGAATAAGCGTCCGCGAACTTCCCGGTCCCGAACGAAATGATTGGTTCCGATTTTAAAATCGAGAAATGCGCTGTCGGATTCTTTCCACGCGGGAATCGTCAGGTCGATTGATTCGTTGACTGACTCTTCTTCGGTTTTGAGGCTTTCCCTGAAACTTTCCACCAGTGGCGGGTTGCTGCCAAAAGGGTCCGCTACGGTGAGCTGGGTGCCGAGTGATGGCTGATAGATATCGCCTGATGCGGCAATTCTCGGATCGGCGAAATCAAGTTGGGAGAAGGAGAAGGTTCGTCCATTCGGGCGGTCTTCGAGCGCGTTGCTGCGGGCGGCCATCCAGTCGAGTCTGATCTGCCGGTCATCCGGGCCAAACTTGTGGGTGCCGTCAAGTTGCAGGGTTTCGAGCTCGCGGAGCAATGGATTGATGGAATCAAATGCCTGATAAGTGTATGCACCCGCACCGAACGGGTTGCTGTCAGACGGCAGATATTCGGGGAAGCTACCACCGATGGTCTTTATTTTACGTCCCAGCGAGACCTCGTCTTCGGCGCTGGTGTTCCTAAAGCCGGTGAAGCCGATCTCATGGTTCTCGCCGACTTTGATGCCAGCACCCAGGAGAAGACCCCAGTTGAGGTATTCAGTGTATCGATCTTCAGTCTGGGTGCGCACGACGAAATCCTCCGCACCGGGCGTGCCGTCGGAGCCGGGTTTGGAATCGCTGCCAAAGCTGAGGCCGCGACCGACCTGGACGTCTTCCCGAACCTGGTCGCCCGCCTCGCGGGTGAATGCGAGAACACCGCCGACTTCCACGCCATTGTTAAATTTGTAGCGATCTCCAAGGGTAAATGCGTAGTTTTGCTCCTCCTTTGGGCTGCGTTTTTTCGGAAGCATGCCGCCGGATTCATGGACAGCCTGCATTTGAGCTGCGGCCTCGGCGGCACGTGCGAGCTGTTCTTCTCGGGAAACGCCTCCCTCGACTCGGACTCCTGGCGGGCGGCGGCCGCTCCAGCCCTGGCTCAGGAAGCCTTCTGGCAGGTCGGCAAGGGGGATCTCGTCGTCGCGTTGGCCCCAGTAATCGCGATCTCCATCTGGATTTGCATAAAAGGTGTCGCCGAGGTTGGAGTTGGTTTTGATGCCGAGTTCGAATTCGATGATGCGTTTTTCCGGCAGACGCAGGGTTTCCACCAGAACGATGCCGCCCGCGAACTCGGCGGGGAGATCGGGCGTGAAGGTCTTGTTGATGGCGACGCTCTGAAGCAGGTCGGATGGAAACAGGTCCAGTTGGACCGCTTTTTTGGAAGGATCCGCGCTGGAGATGAGGGCACCGTTGACGAGCGTGTTCGAATAGCGGTCTCCCAGCCCGCGAACCACGGCGTATTTGCCGCCGACGATATTGGCACCTGAGATTTTCGAGACCGCCCCGGCGGCGTCACTGACCGCCGCTTGGCTGAACTCCTCCTTGCCGATGCCTGCGGCGATGTTCGGTGTGGCTTGCAGATCTAGAAAAAGATCGCCTTGGGAATCCCCTTGGTATTCCCCGACGACGGTTTCCTCTTCGAGTGTGGTTTCCTCGCTGGAGTCGTCCGCAGGCTTGAGGCGCAGTCCGAAGCGCGTCTCGGCGGGCTGGCCTTCGAGGGTGGTGACGACGGTGCTTTCGCCGAAGTAGCCGAGCTTGGTGGTTTCCAGGGTGAAGGAACCCGCGGGCAGGGCGCCGATGGTGAAGCGGCCCTTGGCGTCGGTCTCGGCCGTGCGGCCGGTGCCGGCGACATCGACGAAGGCTCCGGCGACGGGATTGAGGGAGGTGGCATCCGAGACCTCGCCGTTGATGACGCAGTTTCCCGAGGCGTTGATATTGCCCGGCAAAGGGCCGGGCATCACGGTCGGCATGCCGTCCGGCGGGGTGAGCGGGCTGTTTTCGTTCACTCTCGCAGGTTGCCAGGCATGCGATGCGGGCGGGATGGCCGATGGCGTTGATTTCCTGCGGGCGCTTTCTTGCCACGTCTCGGCCCAGCCCGTGCCTGCCGCGGGGCTGACTGCTAGAAAAGGGGCGGCGGGGCGGCGGGACACCCACACGAAAGGATTGGGCTTCGCGGCGGGCTGAGGGGCGAAGTGGCAGAGCGGCACGGGCGGCGTGCCAGCGGCAGTCATGGCCAGCGGCTGGACGATCCATGAGAGCAGAAGCCATGCGGCAGTGAGGCGATGCCGCATCGCCATTGGGAAATCCCTGCTGTAAAGTGCGCCAACAATGCTGCGGCTGTTAAAGAGAGTGATGACGCGGGAACCCATAACAATGCGTGCGCCGCGTTAGTGACACGCGACAGCTGCAACGAGGTAGTCGGACGGTGAAAACCGGCAAAGGCGCGCATGGTGACGAAATCGTCACGCTATGGCTGAAACCCTGCCACGGTGCCACCGCCGGCTACGAGACGCAGATCGGCTCGGAGAGCCGGAACACTTTGAAGCGGGTCAGTTATTCCCCAGTCGCTTGACGAACTCGTCGAGCAGCGACTTGAGGCGGGGCTCGCGGGCGATGGCGGCGGGTTTGTCGAAGCCGAGCCAGATGGCGGTCGCGCCGCCGGGGCCGAGGCGGAGGGTCCAGGCGTCGCGCTCGGAACCGGTGGCTCCGGTGAAACAACGGGTGCCGCCGGAGCGTTGCAGGACGCTGGTCGCATCGAGCGCGGCGGCGGGGCTGAGGGCGGCGCTCAGGACGGGCTTGGCCTTGTAAATGACCTCGCCGGTGGTGTCGCGGATTTCCTGGATCAGATAGGGTTTGGCGCGCTTGCCTTGGTTGCCGAGGGTGGCGAGGCCGACTGACATTTCTAGCGGCGTGGCGGCGACGGAGCCGCGGAACAAATCCTCGGTTTCGAGAAACGGGCCGGCGATGCCGCAGCGCTTGGCGAGGCGCTCGACTTCCGCCGGGCCGATCTGACGGCCGGTTTGCACGGGCTTGCCGGGGAGCACGAGCTTGCCGCGCTCGGCGGCGGCGGCGGCGACGAAGGGCTCGAAGGCGGAGCCGAGATCGCGGCTGGATCGGGTGCGGTCGAAGCGCGAGTCGCTGTAATTCCGCCCGCCGATGAGGGCGAGGGTGGCTCCGGATTTGGTCTCGGTGGTGACGGCGGCGTATTGAATATAGCCGGGCTCGGTGCCGGTAACGTGGCCGGCTTCGGTGGGGTGCGGCCAGGTTTTCTCATGCTCCAGATCCTCGACGGCGCGGGTGAGTTCCACTTCGAGACGTTTCTGCCAGGCCGCGTCTAACGTGGTGTGAACGCGCAGACCGCCGAAGAGGATATCATCGTCTTCTAGGATGCCGTCGAGCTCGCGGCGGACGGCTTGCAGGGCGTAGGAGGTCTGAGTTTCGCGGTGCTCGTCTCTGACAAGTTTGACCGGTTCCGCGATGATAGCGTCGCGGCGGGCGGTGTCGATGAGGCCCATGGCGATGAGTCGGTTGAGCGTCTGGTTGCGCTGCTCGATGGCAGCGTCGAGATTTCGGAAGGGCGAGAAGATGTGCGGGCCGCGGATGATGCCGACGATCATGGCGCACTCCCCGTCGTCGAGGTCGCGGGTGGCTTTCCCGAAATAGGTGCGGGCGGCTTGCTCGATGCCGTCGGCGCCGGCTCCGAAGTAGATGCGATTGAGGTAATGGGTTAAAATTTCGTCCTTCGTATAGCGCTGCTCGACGCGGAGGGTGAGGGCGATTTCGAGGAATTTCCGATGCAGGGATTTCTGCTTCATTTTGAAGCTGTTGCGCGCGAGTTGCATGCTGAGGGTGGAGGCACCCTGGGTGAAGTCGCGGTCCTTGATGTTCCTAACGGTGGCGCGCGCCAGACCGCGGACGTCCACGCCGTGGTGCTCGAAAAAACGGGCGTCTTCACGGGCGCGCAGCGACTTGACGAGGAAGTCCGGGATGTCCTCGCGGTTCACCAGCTTGCCGCTGTTGCTACCGGGGGCGGTGATTTCCTCGCCCTTGCGATCGTAGAAAGTCGTGCCGGTGGGGAGCTTGGCGACCTCGTCCATGTCGAAGCGCATCGCGAGCATGAAGTAGAAGAACACAAATCCTAACAAGCCGATGAGTCCCGCGACCGAGAGCTGGAACAGCAGCTTCACCGGGCCGTGCAGCCACCCGGGAAGCCAGCGCTTCCAAAACGAGGGTGGGTGGATGGGACGCCAGGTGGACATGGTGGGAGATTTGAAATTCTAATCGACGGGGATGGCTTTGAGCGGGATGTCGGCGTCTTCCTCGACGGGTTGGGCGCGGAGCGGGGGCGGCTCGGGAGCGGTCAGGGTGGACTCGTCCACGGCCTGGGCCCTGGCGGGGTGGAGTGGGCAGAGGTCGCCGGCCGGGAGGGCGATGTCGGCGGAGACGAGGTCCGGATAGGCGGTGCCGGCGGTCTGGCAGCCGTTGGTGGCGCGCTTTCCGGAGTGGCGGCAGAGTTCCATTTCCACGAGGTTGGACTTGCTGTTGAGCTTGCCGGCCTTGTAGCCGAGACGGTCGGCGGTTTTCATGATGTCCACCCAGACCGGCAGCGAGAGCGCGGAGCCGTAGCCGCCGTGGATGGTCTTTTGCGGAGTGTCGAAGCCGACCCAGACGGCGCAGGTTAGATTGGAAGTGTATCCGGCGAACCAGGCGTCCTTGAAGTCGTTGGTGGTGCCGGTTTTGCCGCCGCAGGGCTTGTCGAAGCCGAGGCGGGTGACGGAGGCGGCGGTGCCGTGGGTGGCGACCTCGTTGAGGATGCGGGAGACGGACCACGCGGAGCCGGCTTTGGCGGCGGGGTAGGAGAGCGGCGGCGTGGCGTAGAGGATGTTGCCCTCGCGGTCCTTGATTTCCGAGATCAAATACGGGCGGTATCGGGTGCCGTCGTTGGGGAAAATGGTGTAGGCGGTGGCGACCTCCCACGGCGAGGCTTCCCACGAGCCGAGGAAGGACGAGGGGTTTTCCGGCATCGGCGTGGTGAAGCCGGCCATCCGCGAGACTTCCTTGACGCGGGGGATGCCGGCGTGGTTTCCGACGCGGACGGACATGGTGTTGCGGGAGCGGATGAGGCCGTAGGAAACCGGCTGCATGCCGCCGAACTTGCCGTCGGAATTCTGCGGCCGCCAGGTGCCGCCGCCCTTGATCTCGCCGCTTTCGATCGGGCCGTCGCTGATGCTGGTGTCCGGGCGCAGGCCGCGGTCGAAGGCGGACAGATAGACGAAGGGCTTGAAGAGCGAGCCGATCTGGCGGCGGGCCTGGGTGGCGCGGTTGAATCTCGACTCGTTGGCATCGCGGCCGCCGATGACGGCGAGCACGGCCCCGGTGCGGTTTTCCACGACGACGGCGGCGCCCTGGATGTAGGCGGGCTCCTTGCGCTTTTCCGCCGGAGCTTCCCGCCAGGCGGCGCGGGTGGGGTGCTGATAGCCTGACAGGCGCTCGACCTCGCGGAGTTTTTTGTCGAGCGCCTCTTCGCCTTTGCGCTGGATGCGGAGGTCGATGGTGGTGGTGATGCTGAGTCCGCCGAGCTCGATGTTTTCCTTTTCGAGGATCACCTCGAGGTCGCGGCGGATGGCGTCCATCGCGTAGGATTCCTGGGTTTCGCGCCGCCATTCCGGCCTGACTTCGATGGGCTCCGCCTTCGCGGCCTCGGCCTCGGCCGGGGTGATGACTCCGGCGGTGACCATGCGCGCGAGCGTGGTGCCGCGCTCGCGGGTGGCGGCGTCCATCGATTTGAAGGGGTTGAAGGAATCCGGGCCGCGGACGATGCCGGCGAGCAGGGCGGATTCCGATAGCGTTAGCTCGGACGGATGTTTCTCGAAGTAGATCCGCGAGGCCTCGCCGACGCCTTTGATCTGGCGGCCCCAGTTGATCTGGTTGATGTAGGCCGCGAGGATGTCGTCCTTTTCCAGCGACGCCTCGAGGCGGAAGGCGATGGCGATTTCGAGCATCTTGCGGTCCAACTGGCGGAGCGTGTCGCCGCGGTTCTCGCCGCGCTTGAGTTGGAAGATGTCGGAAACGAGCTGCTGGGTGAGGGTCGAGGCGCCTTCCTTTTTGCCGCCGAGGTTTTTGAGGACCGCCCGGGCGATGCCGATGGGATCGACGGCGCCGTGTTGATAGAACCGCTCGTCCTCGCGGGCGAGGATGGCCTTGCGGAAGTCCACGGCGACCTGGTGGAGCGGGACGAGCGAGCGCTTCTCCCCATGGATGCGGCCGATTTCCTCGCCGAGGCGGTCATGGACGATCGAGCGCTCGGGCATCTCGTGGATTTTCGCGAGATCGTATTTCTGGGCGCGGACGCCGTAAGCGATGGCGAGAAAGAGGAGGCCGTAAATACCCGCGACGACCGGATATCCGGCGAGACGGAGCAGGAATTTCACCGGTGTGGCGAAGGGCCGGGTGACCAGATTGAAGAGGAGGAAGGGCCAGAACAGCAGGAGCGACAGGCCGCCGGGGCCGCGCGACGGGGCGCTTGCGGGCGCTTCCTTGCGGCGGAGGTTGGTGTCTGGCGGGTTGCGTTTTGGCATCTGCGTGCGAATGCTAAGCGATCCTCCGCCGCCGATCCATCCTTGTTATCAAAACAGACGAAGCGGCGTGGCGGCATCGCTGTGCACCATACAACCATGAAAGTGAATCCCGTATTTCCCCTCGCCTGCGTTTGCTTGTGGCTGGCGCCCGGAGTTTTGCCGGCGAGCGAGCCGGTGCGTGATTTGAAGGACCTCGCGAAACTGGAGGGTAGGGTCGAGGCGGTTTCCGCCAAGGTGATGCCCGCCACGGTGGCGCTGCTGTCGGAGAAAACCGGCTCCTCGGGCTCCGGCGTGATCACCACCGCGGACGGCCTGATCCTGACCGCCGCCCACGTCGTCCAGGGCGCGGAGGAGTTGCTGGTGGTTTTCCCGGACGGCGAGCAAGTCCCGGGAAAAGTCCTCGGCGCGAACTATTCCAAGGACATCGCGATGGTGCAAATC
>JBFZFJ010000343.1:0-4996 GCA_041306405.1 Verrucomicrobiales bacterium
GGCCACGGTCGGACCGGGATCGTGGCCATCCTTTTGCTCGCCCGAATGGGCGTCGAACTTGGCGAGGCTACTAGGCGGGTGAAAACCGCCGGTTCAGGCCCGGATACAGAGGCGCAGCGTAAGCGCTCAACCGGCGGGCTCTAGCCGTCCCGCCGCATGACGATCATACATACCTGTGTATGCAACTGACATCATCCGCACCGGCCCCGGACTCCCCGATCATTCGCACCGGCAGCGACGGCCGGCTCCGCTACTCGCCAGAGCAGCGCCAGACCTTGCTGGACGCTTTCGACCGCGGCGGTCAGAGCGCCTTGGCATTTTCGAAAACCCATGGCGTCTCCTATCAGACCTTCATCACCTGGCTGCGCAAACGCCGCGAGGGCGGTGCGCCCCTTCCGCCCGGCATCTCGCCTTTCGCCGAGGTGATCCTTGAGCAAGGCCCGCCGTCTTCCTCTGCCGCCCTGCGGATCCTGCTGCCCTGTGGAACCGTCATCGAGGTGGCTTCACGCGCCGCGCTTCCGCTCGCCGCCGAACTCCTCTCCACCCTTCGCCGCCCGTGCTGACACTCTCCGGCAGCCTGCGGGTCTTCCTCGCGCTCGAACCCTGCGACATGCGCAAGTCCTTCGACGGTCTCCACGCCGAAGTGATCAACCGTCTCGGTGACGATCCCCGCAGCGGTGCGGTCTTCGTCTTCACCAATAGATCCCGGCAACGACTGCCATTCAGCATACCGATTCGGCACGGTGACCATCGCTTACCGGTGGCATCCGTTTTTCGGACAACGACTGCCCCTGATCAGACGGAGGGGACGGAAGGGTATGGAGGTTATCGATGTACAGGTCAGGCAGGGTGTCTCGCGGGAGTTGCCCGCGTGGATGGCTGACGAGGTGGCATGCGCGGCGATGTCGCAGGGACCGCCGCAGGTCGTGGTGGCAGCACTCGTCGAGCTGCGAGCGGTCCTTCCGCCTTGCTCGACACAGACAGCGCTCGCGGATTTATCGGATGCCGACAGAAAGCAATCCGATGAAACGATCACCAAAGGCAATACACGGACAGTTCACTCTTGCCCTCCATCCGGAGCCCGATCCGCATCTCGACGCAAAGAGGAAGGAGGAGCTGCTGATGGCTCTAGCAGATCTCCTGCTCGAAGCCGTCGGAATGGAGTTGGCACAAAGCAAAACCGAAAAGGAGGGAAGCGATGAATCCGAAGATCACGCCTGAACATCTTGGCCGCGATGCCGTCGTCTACGTGCGCCAATCGACCCCGGGCCAGGTTCTGGAACATACCGAGAGCAAGCGCCGTCAGTATGCGCTGGCGGACTCGGCGCGGCAGCTTGGCTTCGTTTCCGTGTCGATCATTGACGATGACCTGGGGCGATCCGGCTCGGGCTTGGTCGAGCGCCCAGGCTTCCAGAAGCTGGTCGCGGCCGTCTGTGCGGGATCGGTGGGCTCGGTCTTCTGCATCGAGGCTTCCCGCCTGGCTCGCAACGGGCGCGATTGGCACCACCTCATTGATCTTTGCGCCCTGGTCAACACCTTGGTCATCGACCACGACGGCGTCTACGATCCCCGCTTGATCAATGACCGCCTGCTGCTCGGGCTCAAGGGAACGATGTCCGAGTACGAGTTGAACCTGCTGCGCCAGCGGGGGCTTGCGGCGAGAGATGCCAAGGCCCGGCGTGGAGAACTGCGCTTCGCGTTGCCACCGGGCTTCTGCTGGGACGAACTCGGCCGGATCGTGATCGATCCCGACGAGCGTGTCGCCGATGCGATCCGGCTCCTTTTCCGCAAGTTCCATGAACTCGGCAGTGCGCGCCAGGTGTTCCTGTGGGCGAGCCAGGCAGCGGTGAAGCTCCCGGTCCTCCGGCAGAGTTCCACGGGTTCCCGCATCGAGTGGCGCGAGCCCGCGTACCACACCGTGGTGCAGGTCCTGAAACACCCGGTATACGCCGGGGCGTATGTGTTTGGCCGGACTACCCAGCGCACCCAGGTCATCGACGGACGTGCCCGCAAGAGCCTGGGGCGCCACAAGTCCATGGATGCTTGGAATGTGTTGATCCGCGACCATCATCCGGGATACATCGATTGGCAACAGTTCGAGGCCAATCAGAGAATGCTCAACGAGAACGCCCACATGCAGCAGAGGACGGCCCGCAAGTCCGCCCGTGGCGGCCGAGCCTTGTTGACCGGGCTGCTGCGGTGCGGGAGATGCGGGCGGATGATGCGCGTGTTTTACGGCATGAGGTCCGGCCATGCCCACCGGTATCAGTGTCGAGGGGACGTCCAAGGCGCGTACAAGGGGATGTGTGTGGGAGTAGGCGGTGTTCGCGTTGACCGTGCCGTCGCGACCCAGATCCTGGAGGCAGTTGCCGGCCACGCCGTGGAGGCTGCGCTCATGGCTCTCGAACAAGTGGCACGGGCGGACGACGACGTCCGCAAATCGCTGGAACGGGAACTGGAGCAAGCCCGCTACGAAGCATCTTTGGCCGGCCGTCGCCACGCGGCGGTGGACCCTGACAAGCGGCTTGTGGCGCGGGAATTGGAAGCGCGGTGGAACACGGCCCTCGGCCGGGTCGCCGAGATCGAGATGAGCGTGGCACAACTCGCCGCCGCCGCGACGGCCCGGCCGGAGATTGATCGAGTTGCCCTTTTAGCGTTGGCCCATGACATGCCCGCGGTCTGGAACGCTCCAAGCACCACGATGCGAACCAAGCAACGGCTCACGCGCATCCTTATCCAGGAGATCGTCATCGATCAGAAGGAGGACGCGAAAGAGGCGGTGGTGACCATTCACTGGACCGGCGGACGCCACACCGAGATCCGTGTCACCCGCGTCCGTTCAGGCCGGTATCCCGAAGATCGGCACCCGAGCCCGGTTGAAGTCATCCGCAAGCTTGGAGGCCAATGGCCCGATCGCGAGCTGGCGGTAACCATGAACCGGATGCGATGCCGGTCAGCCGAAGGAACGACCTGGACGGCTGTCCGCGTGCGGGAGTTGCGCGAGCGAATGGGGATCGCACCTTTTGATCCCGCCCAGCCCCGTGAGACAACGATCAGCGTCGATGAAACGGCCCGCCGCTTGAAGATCTGTGTCGCTTCGGTCCTGCGCCTGATCCGGGAAGGAATCCTGCCGGCGAAGCAACTCATGCCCTCCGCACCCTGGCAAGTGCCCGTCGCCGCACTGGACACCGAGCCTGTCAAGATAGGCGTGCGGGCGGTAATCGAACGCCGGCCACGGAATTTCGAGGTTTTACAAGATGAGAAGACCCTCAAACTACCCGGCTTCCAATAGGAAGGATGCATTATGAAATACGATTCCGCAACCTGCTCAAGCTGCTCCACTGGGATGGAACGGGCTTGTGGGTACACGCGAAACGGCTCGAACGCGGGACCTACCGCTGGCCGAAGCCCGGCGACGCGAAGAACGGCAAGCTTGGCCTCGAACCCGCCGCGCTGGCCATGCTCACCGATGGCATCGACCTGCGCGACGGCATGCGCCGCGCCTGGTATGAGCGGGAATGACGGAAAGGCATCCGCCGCCCCACGATCAAAAATCCGTTTGACTTCCCCGGTCCAATTACTACGTTTGCAGTAGATGACGCCCGGTCATGAACAGGAACCCCTCGCCGAAATCGCGCGGCTGCGTGCGGAGCTGGAAAGGGCGCTGCTTGAGAACCAGCTCCTGCGCGAGAAGATCAACCTGATGCTCGCCCGGCTGTTCGACAAAAGCAGCGAGAGCGTCGATCCTTCCCAGCTCGAACTGGTGCTCGACCCCGACGAGGCAAAAAAAGCCGACGCCGCCGGTTCCGCAGACCCAGGACCGGCGGCTGAAACTCCCGACGCCACTTCCGACGAAGTGCCCGCGGCCCGGACCAAGCGCTCGCCGCGCAAACCCCGCGACACCTCCCACCTTCATGTTGAGGAAACCGTCCTCATTAAATGGGGTCAGTCCTCATTAAATGGGGTCAGTCCCCGCAATCGAACAAAAATGGATTGACCGCTAGGGCCGGATAGATTTGGTGAGGCATGGCCCGGCCATTACGATTTCAGTATCCCGGAGCGGTTTATCACGTCATGGCCCGTGGCGACGGGGGGAAGAGGATTTTCGAGTCCGAGGACGACCACACCGTGTTTGTGGCCAGGCTCGGTGAGGCGTGCATGAGCCATGGCTGGCAGGTGCACGCATGGGTGCTCATCGGCAACCATTTTCATCTGCTGCTGGAGACTCCGCAGCCGAACCTCGTGGCGGGGATGAAATGGCTGCTCGGCACTTTCAGTCAGGGTTGGAACCGCGCCAGGAAGCGCCGCGGTCATGTGTTTCAAGGGCGCTACAAGGCTGTGCCGGTGAACTCCACCGATGCCGATCCCTACTACTTCCGGATCGTTGCGGACTACATCCATCTCAACCCGGCCCGTGCCGGACTCGCGGGCGGAGCAAAGGGCGAGCTGACCGCGTACCCTTGGAGCAGTCTCGGGGCGTATGCCTGCGGCAAGTGCCCGCCGTGGCTTTCGACGGACCGTGTGTTGCGGGCCTTTGAGTTGGCTCGCGATGGTCGGGGTCGTCGCGCCTACGTGGCATGGCTCGAAGCCCGCGCCGCCCATCCGGCCGGAGGGATCGACGCCATAGCGACCGCGGCGCTGAAGCGGGGATGGTATTTGGGAGAGAAGGACTTCCGGGACACCTTGCGGGCGATGGTGGGGAAGGTGGAATTGAAGAAGCGGCGGAGACGGAGGAGTGCGGCGGCGGAGATCGACCGGGACCACGGGGAGATGGACGCGGAACGTCTGGTGGTGGCGGGACTGCGCGAACTCGGGTTGCCGTCGGATGCCGCCGGGCTGGCGGCGTTGCGGAAGGGGGACGAGCGCAAGGCCTTGATCGCGGCGCTGGTGCGCAAGCGGACGGGTGCCGGGACCGACTGGATTGCCGCGAGGCTGGCGATGGGGCATCCGGGGTCCGTGAGCCGCCTGGTCGGGAAGGTGGCCAAAGATCCGGACC
>JBFZFJ010000344.1:0-12993 GCA_041306405.1 Verrucomicrobiales bacterium
TACTATCAGAACAGCGGCGGCGTCGAGCAGTCCCCCGCCATCAAGTGGACCCTGCCGCCAGGCTTCACCGCCGGCCCGATCCAGTGGCCGGTCCCCGAGGTCAAGGACGGCTACTTCGGGAAAAGCTTCGTCTATCCGGGCAGCCCGGTGTTCCTCGTCGAGATCACCGCTCCGGCCACCCTTGAAACCGGCAAAACCATCACCCTCACCGCCGACGCGTCCTGGCAGATCTGCGAGGAAAGCTGCCTCAACGAAGAAAAATCCTTCACGCTCAACCTCCCGGTGGCGGCCTCTTCGGAAAAGGATCCGGCGAACGCCGGACTGTTCGAAAAAGCCCGCGCCAGCCAACCCGCGAAACTCACCAACGCGAAAATCTCCGCACGGCCGGACGGAAGCGACATCCTGCTCCGCGTGGAACCCGGTGAAGCCATCGAAGGCGAACCCACGGATTTCATTCCGGACCAACCCTTCGTCAAATCCGGCGGCTCCGGCGGCTCGATCCAGCGCGACGGCAAGGCCTGGTTGATCCGCCTGCCCCGGGCGGCCAAGGACATGCTCGACAACGACATCCCGCAGGGGAATTCCCTCTCCGGCATTCTCATCGGCGCCCGCCCGGTCTTGATTCCAGAGACAACGATCGGAACTCCCTCCCCCGCTGCCATCAGCACGACTCCCCAGCCCTTGCCGTTTTTCACCTTTCTCAAGATCTTCGGCGGCATGTTTCTGGGCGGACTGATTCTGAATCTCATGCCCTGCGTGTTTCCCGTCATCGGCCTCAAGATCATGGGCTTCGTCCAACAGGCCGGGCATGACCGGAAAAAAATCGTGGTCCACGGCCTGGTCTTTGCCGCGGGCGTGCTGCTCTCCTTCTGGGTGCTTTCCCTCGCGCTCTTTCTGGGAGGGATCACCAGCTGGGGCAACCAACTTCAGGACCCGCGTGTCACCCTGGGAACGATCCTCATCATGCTGCTCCTGGGCATGAACCTGTTCGGCGTCTTTGAAATCGGCACTTCCGTCACGGGAATCGGCGGGAACCTGGTCCAAAAACAAGGCATCGCCGGCACCTTCTTCTCGGGCGTGCTCGCCACGCTCATCGCCACTCCCTGCTCCGGCCCGTTTCTGGCAGTCGCCATCGGGGTCGCCGTGACACTGCCCGCACTGCCGTTTTTCACCGCGTTCACCTTCATGGCCATCGGCCTGGCGTTGCCGTATCTCGTGCTCTCGGTGTTTCCCGCCCTGGTCGAAAAACTGCCGCGTCCGGGACCGTGGATGGAGTCGTTCAAACAGGGAATGTCGTTTCTCCTGTTCGCCACCGCGGCCATTTTCCTCTGGGTTTACAGCGCCCAGGTGTTCGACCTCGACGAGGGGCAAAAGGGCCTTTGGGTCATGCTCGGACTCAGTGCGGTGGCCACCGCCGCATGGATCTACGGCCGTTGGAACCAGCCGGTTAGAAACTCTTCCGCCCGCCTGACCGCCAAGGTCCTGGCCGCGCTTCTCTGCACCGGAGGAATCCTCCTCGCGTGGCCGTGGCCTGCCGGGCAGCCGGAAACCGGTGCCGTGGAAACCAAGACCGCCGCCGAATGGGGGACCTGGTCCCAGACGGAAGAGGACCGCCTGCTTGCCGAAGGCCGCCCGGTTTTTGTCGATTACACCGCCAAGTGGTGCCTGACCTGCCAGCTCAACAAGAGCCGCGCCTACACCCGCCCGGTGATTGATTTGATCGAGAAAAAAGGGATCGTCCTCCTCAGGGCCGACAAGACCAATCCGAGCCCCGCCATCGATGCCAAGCTCAAGCAAATGGGGCGCAGTGCGATCCCCGTCAACGTCCTGCTCGTCCCCGGCAAGGAACCGCACATCACACCCGCCCTGCTGACCCCGGACTACCTGACAGAACTCTTCACCAGGGAACTCCCGGCGAGCGGGCAAAGCCGCTGACCTTCCCTCCGCCGCCTTTCTATTAGGAGGGGCGGGATGTCAGCCCAACAAAATCGTCAGCCGGTCTCCCGCATCGGTCAGTCGCCGTTCAAGTTCATCCATGCCAACCCGGACAGCTCCGGGGCGGTAAGGATTGGCTTCGCGACTGAACTCGATGGACGTGCCGTTGAGGTCGATGGCAACCGGTCCGCGCCCGTTCTGTCCGGTGCGGTAAACCACTTCGAGCGGGTGACCTGCCAGATCCAGGCGCGCCGTCAGCCCGTCCAGTTCCGGAGCGATGACCGGATCCACGACCAGCGCGGATTTCTCCAGACGCAGCCCGAGGAAACACTGCATGATCAGGCGCACACCGATGCCCGCACCGCTGGAATAGACGCGCCAGCCGCCCTCCAGCGCGATCTCGCCGCGGTTCACCTTGTCATAGTCGCTGAAGGCCTCGTAGCGGTCGGCGAAGGCGGCGTCGGAGCTCGAATAATAACAGTTCGCCTGGCGCGGCGCGGCGGAGGGAACCAGTTCGCGGATGGCGATCGGGTTGAGCTGGCAGAGGGCGCGGAAGAAGCCATCCGCATCGCCGAAGCGGGCGAGCGCCTCGCAGTAGCGGAGATGGGCGTGCATGTACATGATGCCGATTTCCCGCCCGAAGTAGCTGGCGCTTTCCGCCCGCTGGAAATAAGTCTGCAGGCCGCCGTGATAGGCCATCGGGCGGTCGAACAGACGCGCGCCGTCCGGACCTAGCAGGTGCTTTTGGATGATGCCGAGGTGGGCCGCCGCCTGCTCCGGGCTGAACATGTCGTTGATGATGGCGTGGATCATCGGCAGCAGGCTGTAGGACAAACCGGTCGTGCCGTCACGGGGGTGGAGCAAGTGGTCGGTTTTTCCGCCCTCATGGAAATAGGCGAGGCCGGCGAGGACGTCGTCCACGATGAGCACGCGCTGGAATTCTTCGAGGATCCTGGCGGCCATCGCCTCGAACTCCTCGGCGCGGCCCGCGTTTCCAAGGTGCCGGAAAGCGGCGGCCAGGGCGGTGTAGGTCTGATAGTTGAGCGTCACCGTCCAGGAACTGCAAAGCCGCTCGCGCATGTCCGGCTTGGCGGGCTGGAGCGAGTCGTTCCAATCGCCGTGGCCGTAGGCGGCGAGCGAGGTGCCTTCGATCACCCGCCGCCCGATCAGGTCCAGCGCGCGTTCGACGTGCTGCCAGACGGTGGCTGTTTCCGCGGCGGCGTCCCCGTCCGGATGGAAATACGGGAGGGACTCGTCGAGCACGGAGGAGTCCCCGGTGGCCGATAGATACTGGGCGAGGGCGAGCAGCGGCCAATAGACGATGTCACCGTGCGAGTCTTCCGGCCGGATGTTGCGCTCGCGGTCGAAGAACATGAACCATTGAGGCCAATCGCCGTCGGCGTTCTGCTGGCGAAAAACCCGGCATAACAGATCCCGTATTGGCTCGTAACGGCCGAGCGCGAGCAGCAGCTCGACCGGTCCCTGGCAAACATCGCGGGTGCCCCAGCCGCCGCCGGAGTATTGTTCCAGGCCGCGCGGGGAAAGGTAATGAACGAGCGCGTTGTGGATGAACCATGGGAAAATCTCACCGGCACGCTCCGCCGCCGCCGCCAACGGGCTTGCCTCGGGCGCGGTGATCTTCAAACCGGAGGCGATCGATTCCCAGAAGTGTCCGGTCTGTCCGGCCGCCTCATCAACGAGTCGGCCGCGCATGACCAGTCCGGCGCGGGTGCTTCGCGCGATGATGAAGCAGAGGAACGGCTGGTGGCGCGAATCCCCGTCCGCGAAGAGCAATTCGTCGCCGCCGATGCTCTCGACATCCGTGCCCTCGGCCGGTCCGACGAGGAATCCGCCGTCCGGGAAACGCCGGCCCACGTCGCTGTCCGGGATGGCACGGACGAACGCCGTGTCGTCATCCAACTCATAGCTGACAGGCACGGAGGAACTGCCGTCATCGCCATTGATGGCGACGTGGTGAGAGATCAGAAACCTGGCAGGTTCACCCTTCAGGACCGTCAACGCCAAGGAAAGCTCGTGCCTGTCATCGGGAGCGGTGGAAACCACCTCGATCACCCCCCCCTCGTGTTTATAGATCCAGCGGCAGGAATCCGGGCTCATTTCGAACGCCGACGGCATGACTAACAAAACCCACGCGCCATCGACGTCCACAAACACCCGCTGGCCGTGGCTGCGGAACAGTCCGAGATAGCCGTGGCAAGTGGATAGAAAGCGGTTGATGCTCACGTGGCCCTGGGTGACCATCGAGTGGAACACGCCGTTCATCCACGCGGTGGAGGTCAGGGCGGCTTCGTCGGGTGTCAGCGATCCGCCGGAACGCAGGAGATGGCCGTGGGGGCGTAGCACCTTGAGCTCCTTCCGCCGAAGCACCACATGGCTCTGGCGGCCGGTGAAAAACGACTCCGGTTGACCATCCTCGCGTTCCGCGTGGAGCTGGGTCCCACCGAAGAAATCCCGGATTTCCGCCTCATCAAGATCCACCGATTCCAACAACCCGGCGGCGGTGAAAAGGCTTGGAGCGAGGCGTTCCCCGGTGGTTTCCTCCGGCCACGGCGGGCAGACCGCTTCCGGCAGGGCCAGCGCGGCATCGATCCAACAGCCGTCCTCCGCGGAGGTGGCGGCCGGTTTGTCCGCCTCGAACCAGCTGAAAAATCCGCGTTGCGATTTCGCGCCGGGTTCGAGCACGACCGGCTCGTCCTGGATGGCGACCAGCGAGTGCTCATGCTGCAGCCGCTTTCCCGGAAGGCCGTTCGTTAGGGCAACGGGCTTGCCGCCCGCACGGGTGGAAAGACCATGGAGCTGAAGCGCGTCCGTGGCGTAGGCGACGGCTTTTCCGAGCGATCCGATCACCGTCCACGGGCAGCGCCCGCCCATCGACTGGTTCTGCCGCGAGGCGACGGCCACGCCCTTCACAGCATGCTCGAGCGGCGCGTGGTCCACGTATTGGCACACGTAGAATTCATTGAGCCGCACCGCGCCGTAGTGGGCGATGCCGATGTCCTGGGTGTGGATCAGGTCGCAGGTGACGGGTTCATCGCCGGTGTTTTCGAGCTCCACGTGCCAGAACCACGCCTTGGCCGACTCCGCCAGCACCAGCCGCAGGCGGAAAGCCAGACCGCCCCAGGCGCCGCAGGCAACCATGCCGCTGCCGCATGCCTGATAGGAAGCCGGGCTGCCCGGACCTAGCAGCGGAATCGACTCCACCGTCTGTCCGAGACGGCGCAGATAGATGTTGGCCGGGCCGCCCTCGGCTTCGTTGCCGAGAAACACATTCAGCATGACGTCTCCGCAGTCCATCCGCCGGATGGAGCCGTTGGCATTCAGTTCGACGCTCATCCCGGACGGGCTGGCGGCACGGAAAGGGAAAACGACAGGCGGCGTGTTATGGAGTTTCATGGTCGAAGGGTGGGATGTTTCGGAAATATCTCTACTCCCCAAGCCGATGGTATTGGCGGGCCGGCATCAAGGCTTTTCCATCGGGATGGCGGGCTGGGACTGGTAGAAGACGAGCTGGATCAGGCGCAACCACCACGGTATCTTCCCCGGGATTTCCGGCTGTGGATTATGATTTCCATTATGGCCTCGGAAGACTGCACCGCCGGTGCCGTCCACATCCCGGCCCCACACCGTGGATTCCATTTCGGTGATCTTCTTTCAAAGGGAAACCAGGTTTCCCTCGTCCGCCCAACGCACACGCCAACGACCCATTGTTGAAAGAAAGAATTCAACCATGAATAGAAAACACACAATCCCATTGCTTGCCATTGCCGCAGGCATCTTCGCCCTCACCCTCGCCAGCGGTAAGGACACGCCTGCTCGGATGGAACTCAGGAAAAAACTAACTCCCATTCATTACGAAGTGACGCAGGAGGACGGCTCAAGCCCACCGGGCTCCGCTACTGCATCAACTTCGCCTCCCTGATTTCCTCAGAGCCTTGCGGATTCGATAGAAGTGACAGGTAACCCATCCTCCTGTTGAGCGGAGCTGTTTCCTCGTCAATCCCAGCACCTTGATGCGGGATGCCAACGTTGTCGGCTTCATCCCCAACAGCGCCGCCGCGCCATCGGGGCCGAAAATTTTCCCGCCGGACTGGGCGAGGGCGGCGGCGAGGCTTTCGCGTTCGCGTGCTTTCAACTCGGAGCGCGTGAGCAGTGATGCTACCTCAACAAGTGGTGATGCCTGAGCCTTGGGTGGCGCGGAAGGCTCGTCGAACAGCAGCGGATTTCCCTGCGATAGGATCACCGCGCGTTCGACCGCATTCTGCAACTCGCGGACATTGCCAGGCCAGTCACGGGCGGAAAGTTGGCGGGCTGCGGCGTTGGTGAACTTCGGCGGCCTGCGGTTCATGCGTTTCGCGGCGACCCGGATGAAATGCTCGGCCAGCCGCGGGATGTCCTCGCGGCGCTCACGCAGCGGCGGATTTTCTATCGGAAACACGCTGAGCCGATAGAATAGATCCTGCCGGAAACGCCCGGCTTCGACTTCCGCCGCGAGGTCGCGGTTGGTCGCGGCCAACACCCGCACATCGATCTTGCGGGCCTTCGTTTCACCGACCCGTTCGACTTCCTGCTCCTGCAGGACACGCAGCAGTTTCGCCTGCATCGGCAAGGGCAGCTCGCCGATTTCATCGAGGAATAGCGTGCCGCCGCTCGCGAGTTCGAAGCGCCCGGGCTTGTCGCGTTGCGCTCCGGTGAACGCGCCGCGCGCATGGCCGAAAAATTCGCTTTCAAACAAGGCCTCGGGAATCGCGCTGCAGTTGACCGTGATCATCGGCCGCTCGCGTCGCGGGCTGCGCTCATGGATCGCACGCGCCACCAACTCCTTGCCGGTGCCGCTCTCGCCGGTGATCAACACCGTGGCCTGGGTCGGTGCGACAAGATCGATCTGCTGCTGCACCTTGCGCAGTGCGGGACTCTCGCCAACCAGATTTCCAGACCCGCGCACCTCGCTCACTTCATCTCTCAGATAACTGACTTCCTCCTCCAGCCGTTCCTTGAGGTATTCGATTTCCTCAAAGGCGCGGGCGTTACCGATCGCCACCGCCGCATGGTTCGCAAAGATCCGCAGCCAGTCGTTCACGTCGGCATGAAGTTTTTGGCGTGAGAAAACCGCCAACACTCCCAGCACCTGCCCGCGAAATTGCAGGGCTCGTCCGGTGAACGAGACCACCCCCTCGGCCGGGCCCCAATCCGGAAGCCCATCGTGATCCGGGCCCGGTTCCATCATGTCGGTGGCGATTGAAACTCCGGTCTTGGCGATCATTCCGATGTTGGTCACGCCAACCGGAGAACGCGACCAGCCCTCCGCCGAGTCAGCTAACACATCCAGCCTTCGCCAATCTTCATTCGGATTCCTCAGCTTGCCTGCGCTGGCAACGAGGTGCAGGCATTCGCGCTGGTCGGGACACTCGCTGCGCAAATTGCAACGGGCGCATTTGTCACCTGGCTCGATCAATCAAATGCGCACCAGCGCGTCATCCGTGGTCAGTGGCCCCAAGTCCTCGTGATCTATCCTGAGGCATTGACTCACATGCTCGGTGATCTGGAGCAGAGTCGCATCAACGGACCGATGCTCGGAAATAGCCACAATCACGTCCTGCAGGGCATCCATGTTCATCCACAGGCAGCTACCACGAAATTTCGTAATCCCCTAGCAAAACTTCGTGGATCACGAAGTTTCGTAGTGAATTCCAAACTGTAAAAATCGCCGAATTCCCTGCAAACACAAACATTCCAGCGTGTTCCGAGCTGAGGCGGCCCCGGTCTTCCATTCTCATCTCACGCGCAGGAACACCCGGAAGTCGAGTCCCTTCCCACCTCACGGCGTCACGATCTCGACCTTATAGAATTTCCTGACGGCCGTGGCGCTGGTGTCGCTGCTGGTGTTGCCGGCGAGCGTGGTCCATGAGGCGGCGGCGAGATCGGGACTGGTTTTCACCGTGTAGCTGCGACCGGCAACGACGGGATCAAACACGACTTGTTTCTGCGTCGCCTGGCCGGGGACCGGCGCGATGGTGACGAGGAAACGCGACAGCGGGTTGGTCGGGATGAGTCCGGCGGTGAACTCGAAAAGGTTGTTCTGGCCGTCGCCGTCGGGATCGAGCAAGGGCGCGGCGAGCGGGTTGTCCAAGCCGAAGTGATCAAACTGCCAGTCATCGGCGAGATTGTCCCCGGCGTAGCTGCCGAAATTGTCCGGAATGCTGTCGAGCACGGTGAGTTCGAGCGTGCCGCTGGCTCCGGCGTAGTCGCCCTGCGCGGTGGCGGCGGTGTTTTGATAGGCCACATCCGCAGTGGCGAGGCCGCTGGTGTCGATGCTGCTGAGCGGTCCGCTGGCCACGCTCCAAGTCACGTCGGTGGCGAGCAGCGCGGTGAGGCTATCGTCATCGAGCCACTGCGCGGCGCTGAGCTGGCGGGGGGCGGTTTCGCTGACCGTCGTCGGCGTGGCGGCGAGCTGCAGGGCGGTCACTTCGGTGAGTTGGCCGAGGTAGCCGGCCTTGGCGGTTTGCGCCGGGGTGGCGACGCTGGAAATGCCAGTGATGCCGCCGAGGCTGCCATCGTTCGTGTAGGCGGCGCTGGTGGTGCGCGGGCCACTGGCATCGATAGTTTCAACAGAAATGGTATAGTTCGCGCTGGTGCGCCCGCTCCCGCCCCGCAGCCGGAGGACGAGATGCAGCGTGCTCTCTTTCTGGATGTTGTAGTCGGAGAGGGTCCGGCCATCCTCCAAAACTTGGCCTGCGAAAATCAGGCGCTGCTGGTCGGGCGGGATGCCTTCCTTGTCCTGGATTTTGGTTTTCACATTCTCAATGGTGTCGCTGGCCTCGACCTCCAGCGTGATGGTCTTGCCAGTCAGCGTCTTGACAAAGATCTGCATGGAGAAGGCCAGGCTGGGCATCAGCGTGAGGAGCATCACGAGCCACACACTTACGGCTCGGCGGGGCACGACCGACCGATGTGGTGTTGTTCTGAAATGGGGGTGTTTCATGATTCCATGATCCATGTGGAGTTCACTCAATCCTCAGAACATCTGGAAGGTGCAGAGTCCTATGGACTGCCGTCCGGAGACCCCGGTATTGCCTGTGGCATCAGTTGCCAGGATATGGATCTCAAAAACCGCCTGGTTCGACGGAAGATTGGCCAACGGTCCCAGATCAACCACCGATGGGCTAGACGGCGCTCAAATGTTAGACTGGGATGATATGGCAACGGTTTGATTGTTGGTCACGTCGAAGAGGCGGATCCTGTGCCAGGTGTTGGAATTGGTGGTGTAAAGCACTGCGCAGGCTCTGGTTGGCATCCCTCCGGTGCCGGTGCCGCGAAAAACAAAGATGCCTGTCCGCGTCCAGAAGTTGGAGCTGATTTCAAAGCCACTTCCGTTGGGTTGAAGATAACTGAAGCTTATCAAATCGTTGATGACGGTTCCGGTTGGTAAACGCGCGGGCGACACGGTTCCAACGAGATTGTCAGCATTCAGGCCGGTGAGACTCGATCCATCGCCGCTGAAGCCGGTGGCGGCCACTGTCCCCGATATCGTCGGGTTTGGGCTCAGCGTATCCGCCACCATCGCATAGCCCACCGCCGCGATCCGCTGGTCGGGCGTGAGAAGCTGCGAGCCGTTGGCCGTGCCGTCGTCAAACCACACCCGCAGGCGCACGTCAGGGTTGGCGAAGACGGCGTTCGGGATCGGTGTCATGTTCGCGCCAAGCAGCACCGAATAGAGGCCCTTGGTCACGGGGAGCGTCACCGCGGCGGCCGGCTCGGTGTTTCCGGCGGAGCCGTCGTTTTTCCACAGCAAGGTGGGACCCTCGCCCTGGACCAGCGCGAACTTGAACCCTCCGGAGCCGTCGAAGTTCACCGGCGGATCGCCGAAGGCGACGCGGCCCTGGTAGTTGAGGATCTGCGGCACCTGCGCGTGCAGCGCCGTGGAGGTGACTGCAAGGACGAGCGCAAGCGCGCGCAGGACGGGGGTGGTTTTCATGAGGTGGCTGAGTCGAGGCAATATATTCGATTCAGCCCGGCAATGCACCATTGCGGTGACGCGCGGAATGGAAAACGGACGCGCGGCTTGCGCGAAGTGGTTGTTCTGGAGGTTTCTCCGGGAGGTGTCGAGGAAAAGGGGCAAGGAGCGCGTTCATTCTGAACGCTATGTGCCGCGGACATCCTGTCTGCTGCTCCTGGCAAGACGGGCGACAGGATGTCGCCTGCACTCAGTCGACAGAATGTCGACGCTCCCTTTCGCGGGTCACCGGCGTCCGGTCCGGAAGGCTAGATCAGCGGGTTCTCACAAACCAGTTTCGGAAACGACGAGAAATCCCGATCCGCGGTCCAAAGTTTCTTCACCCGATGGTGCAGGCAGATTGCGGCGATTCTCGCATCGTGGATCTTTGGTCCCTTGATCATCCCGGAGCTTGCCTGTGCGGAAATGACCTCCCAATACCCCGGACCTTCCGCTAGGAATCTCAATCCCGGACTGGATTGCCATGCCTCCACTGCGGCCAGCGCCGTGACCAGCGGTGTCGGCGGATTGTAGATTTTCGGATGCGTCACGATGGCGAGGAATTCATGCACACAGGACCACGGAATCGCCCAAGGCGAACCCGAATTGGCAAGTTCCGTCACGCGGGCAAGAGCCTTCTCATGCCATGGCGAATCCTCGCGATGGGCATACACGAGCAGGTTGGTATCAACGGCGATCATGGGTAAATCGAATCCCGGATCTGATCCCACGAAGCGCCTTCAAACTCCCGACTCAGGCCCTTGCCCTTGAAGGTGACCGGTTGCACCCGCGCTGCCGACCGGGGCTGATCCAGTGCCGCCGCCAAAGATTCCTCAATCAGCGAGCGCAATGTGATACGCTGCTCCCGGGCACGCGCCTTGGCACGCAGAAGAAGAGGTTCGGCAATCTCGATGGTTGTCTTCATATGGGTAACCATATTTCATGCCAAAGCGCGGTCAAGCGAGGAATCCTTGCCTCTTCTCCCCCTCACTCCTTGCTCAGCCGCTTGCGCTCCTCGCAGGCAAGCATGTGGTGTGCCTCTGCCAGCAGGAATTTGCTTTCTGCCGGAGGCCCCTGAAAGAGCCAATGGGTCGGACCGGAGGCGGGGAAATGGGGCAAGGAGCGCGTTCATTCTGAACGCCGAGTGCCGCGGACATTCTGTCCGCCGATTCCGGCGAGACGGGCGACCGCATGTCGCCCGCACTCAGCCGGCAGAATGCCGACGCTCCTGCGCTTTGAGCGCCGCGAGGCGTTTCTCCTCGGCTGTGAGAGCGGTGCAGAAGGCACCATTTCGGACTTCCCGCACTTCATGGATGGCTTCTTCCTTTTCTCCGATCAACCGCACGCCATCGCCGAGACTTCCGGTTCGTCTGTTTTCCGCTCTTATCCCTCGGGTCCTCCTCCCGCGCCTTGTGATCGCACGGCCCGAATGCCTGTTATTTGGGACTGAACCTGGCGAGGAGGGAGGGCGGGTTTCAAAGTCATCGACGGTGAAACTTACGACCTGATCGTGCTCGGCGGCGGACAGGCCGCGAACCTCGCCATTCCCGCCGCTAAGGCTGGAATGAAGACCCTGCTGATCGAGCGCGATTTGTTAGGCGGCGTCTGCCCGAACCGCGGCTGCGTGCCGTCGAAGCTGCTCATCGGTTTCGCCGAAGCGGCGCGACACGTGCGTGAAGCCGGCAGGCATTTCATCGATGCGGAAATCCGTGGCGTCGATGCACGGCGGATTTTCGAGAGCGTCAATGGATACGTCGGCCAGGTGGACGGCCGCTATCAAGGCCGGGTGGACGATGCCGGGGTTGAACTCGTTCGCGGCGAGGGCCGCTTCATCGGCCTGAAGACCATCGCCGCGGGTGGCCGTGAGTTCGCCGCGGAACGGCTCGTCGTCGCCACCGGTTCGCGGCCCGCTCCGCCGCCCTTCGCCCACCTTCCGGTGTGGACGAGCGACAACCTGTTTCCTCTCGAAGGCGATGTGCCCGAAAGCTTGCTCGTCATCGGCGGCGGATTCATCGGCTGCGAAATGGCGGCGTTCTTCTCCGCCATCGGCACCGAAACCCGGCTCTTCACCCGTGGTGAAAAACTGCTAGGTCGAGAGGACCACGACATCGAACGCGTGTTCCAGACCGAGTTTGAAAGACACGTTCCCACGCACTGCCATTCGACCTTGAAGGACCTGTCGTGGGATGGCGCCGAGTTCAAAGCGACGTTCGAGAGTCATGGTGAAATGAAGGTTTTCACCGCCGAGCGCGTGCTGTTCGCCATCGGCCGCTTCATGCTCCAGCACGCCGCCGCGTTCGAAGTTCACTACCTGCGGCAAAAGTTTCTCAAAGGCGTCACCGATCCCATCGACGAACGCTTGATCGCTCACGCCGTGTTTTCTCATCCGGAAGTCGCCTCAGTCGGCTTCACTGAAGAGCAGCTCAAGTCGGCCGGCACGCCCTACGTGGCGGTGTTCGAAAATTGGCTGGCCAGTGCCCGCGCCGAGGCCATGCGCATCGACTACCCACGGGTAAAGCTGCTCGTTTCTCTAGCCGACCACTCGATCCTCGGCTGTCACCTCGTCGGCCCGGAGTCGTCCACGCTGTTGCACCAGGTGATGATGCTGATGCGCCTGAAGAACGACGTCCGCGAGCTCGCAAACCTGATTTACATCCATCCCGCCCTCAACGAATGCCTGCTCGCCGCCGCCGTGAAAGCAGTTGGCGAGGTCAGGAAATCGCAATCCCGCAACTAACACACCTAAGATCATGGCCGACAAATTCATGCAGACCGTCCTCACGCCCGCCGTCCTTGAAGCGGAGAAGCACTACTACGGCAAGACCTATCCGTCCTTCGCCGACGCGCCGGAAACCGATGCCCTGCGAGACCAGGAAATCGAGTTCATCGAGACCCGCGACAGTTTCTACATGGCGACCATCACCGAGAACGATTGGCCGTATGTCCAGCATCGCGGCGGCCCGCACGGCTTCGTCCGCGTGCTCGGACCGCAACAGATCGGCTTCGCCGACTACGGCGGGAACCGCCAAATGATCAGCGTCGGCAGC
>JBFZFJ010000345.1:0-5014 GCA_041306405.1 Verrucomicrobiales bacterium
GGACAATCTCCTGGATGCGCCGGCGGTTCTCGCCAACAGCGAGGACAAGGTGAAGCTGTTCTACCTGGCCGGGGAGGATAAGGTCTGGCATCCGGCCACCATGAAGATCGAAGGAGAAAAGATTGTGGTCAGCTCTCCGGACGTCAAGGCGCCGCGCGGTGTCGCTTACGGGACGGGTGGTGTCGGGTTCCAGCCGAGCCTCTACAACAAGGCGCTGCTGCCGCTGGCTCCGTTCATCACCTACAATAACAAGCTGGTCACCAGCAAGGACTGGCCGGATGGCAGCCTGAAAGTCGCTGGCAAGACAATCGACCCCTCATCGGTCGGCAAAGTATACGAGTACCGCAAGATGCCGCTGCTGAGCCAGCAGTTCGAAGACAACGCAGTGCTGCAGGCGGGTAAGCCGGTGACGATCTGGGGTTCCACACGCAACTACGGGGAATGGCAGGCCGAGCCGGAAAAGGGCGACTGCAAGGTGGATTTTGAATTCGGTGACATCAAGAAGACGATTTCCGTCACTCCCGACATGAAGGAGTGGCAGGTGACACTGCCGCCGATGAAAGCCGATGCCACGCCCTACACCCTGAAGGCCCGCTTTACCATCAATGGCGAAGTGGTGCATGAGCGCGTGGCGACCAACATTGTGTTCGGCGATGTCTGGTACGTTGGTGCTCCGGCTGGCACGTTCAACGTACCCGAGGCGAAACCGTCCGGGCAGATCGTGCGCATGATCGCGAACCAGTCGAATCGCGAAGGCAATGGCAACCCCTCGCGTTTCAGTGTCGCGACGTCGCGCGGCAGGACTGATAACCGTTTTGCCTCCCACTGGAAAGACGCTACGGGCCTGGCGGCAGCACTCGGCCACAGCATCGCCGCCAAGACCGGGAAGCCGGTCGGCATCATCTTCATGCAGAGCAAGAGCGATGTGGCGCTCAAGAATTGGATTGCGGTGGACTTCCTGAACCAGGCCCCGAGCCTGATGGAAGACTACAAGACCGTCGGCAGCCAGTATCCGGACAACCCATACTATCTGGAGAACATACGGCGCTATGTTGCCGATTGGCGCAACTACTGGGGCAAGTACATCCCGGATATGATCGAGACCAAGTCTGTGCCGGACGCAGCCCCATGGGGCTGGTATCCATCGCCCGCCCCCACGATCGGGGATTCGCTGGCCACCGCTACCTACAACGTTTACGTTGAGTGTTTTTCGCCGGCTCAACTGAGCGGCATTGTCTTCCTCTGTGGAAAGGCGATGGCCGAGGAGGAGCAGGGAGCGAAGTTCGGTTCCGAGATGTCTGTGCTGGGCAACTGCCTCAAGACCAAGTTAGGCGCTGGCGACGTGCCCTTCATCTATAGCATGCCCAGCTCAACGCTGGCGCCGAAGATCACCAAGCCGGAATCGATCAAGGGCCGGAATGCCGCTGTGGAAATCAGCAGCAGCGATTTGACCGCATTGATTGATAAGGTGCTTGGCGAGATTGGCAACTAACAGGAGAAGGAAATACCATGACAAAAAAACAGAATGAATGTGCAGTAATACTGGCGGCGTTGATGGGTCTTGGGACAATGACAGCGGGTGCGCAGCAGGCGCAACCGCCTGCGCCTGCTCTTACCGAAGCCGGACAGAAACTCGAAGCGGGCTACGCCGCGCAGATCCAGACCTTGAAAGCTGAGATCGAAAAGGCGTTGCCGCAAATCAACGAGCAGAATAAAGCGGCCTTCATCGAGGCCTGCAAGGCCGCGCAAGCCGCTCCGGACAAGGCGCAGGAGAAGACAGCGCCAGCAGCGGCCGCGCTGAACCTGACGCCATTGCTGGCGGACAGCAAGCTGGATGCGAAACTTGTTAAATTCGTCGTCCTGAATAGCGCGACACCAAAGGGCCTTGCCGAGTTCGCCCAGCAGGGAGCGGAGAAGGCTGCACTGGTTGAGAAGCTGTTGGCCGATACTGAACTGATGAAGCAGATGCTTGTCGCCGACGGTGCCAATGACAACAAATATGGCCAGGCGATGGAGATTTATTCCGCCATTCAGAAAGCCAGCGCTAAATCCAAGGAGGGGGTGCTGCAGCGGATGGCGCTGGCGGTGGCTCTGGAGCATGCGGTTCCGGTCAAGCAGAACAATCCCGCGGCCCTCACCAATGCCCCTGCAATCGTCGATCCCATCAAGCGCTACCTTGCCTACGAGAAAGCCTTTGTGAACGGCGAACTGGATCCGGCATTCAAGGATCTGACGGCATGGGATATCCGGTTCGTGGTTTATGGAGATGAGCCGGATGAGACCCATGCCTGGGGACGTGAGATGCTGCGTAACTACCGGCCGGACGTCGCCACCAATCCCGACTTCGGATGGCGTTACGTGCAGGCGGTCGCCACCGATGTCAAATTCGGGTCTGGTGATACGCAGTATGACAGGCCCGAATTGCAGCAATTTCAGAATATCATCATGAACGGCGGGGTGTGCGGGCGGCGCGCGTTCTTCGGACGCTTCATCCTGCGGGCTTTTGGAATTCCGACTACGGCACGGCCACAGTCGGGTCATGCCGCGCTGCTTCACTGGACGCCCAAAGGCTGGGTGGTATGTCTGGGCAGCGGATGGGGCAGCGGTTGGACAGGGACGCGTTATAAGAACGATCTTGATTTTCTTGCGACCACACAGGCACGGGAAAACAAGGATGCTTTCCTGCAGTTGAAGCGAGCCCAGTGGTTTGGCGATGTTGCGGGAGAGCCGCCGGTCTACGGACTGCGAGAGGGCGTTCCGGGTTTCTGGTATGGCGTGTCACTCCACACGCAGCGTGATCTTATCGAAAAGGCCAAGACCACGGCGCTGGCAGCAATCGGGACGAACCTCGGCGAGTCGAATGCGACAGGAGAGAAGCCAGTCACGGAAACGGCGGGCATGACCGATGCGGATAAGAAGATCGCTGTCGATAAGGACGGCGTGATCACGATACCGGCGGCAGCGTACAGCAAGCCGGTCGGCAGCACGGGTGAGGTTAGGGCCATGAAGAGCTTTATGGCCGGCATGCAAATTGTGCTCCCGCGATTCGCCCGGGAGGGACGGACGATCCTGCGGGGCGGCGGGTGGAGAGATGAGGCTTTCAGAACCAAGTCCGGGGCACGCCTTCTCAGCGGCGGTTACGGCGCCTACAACAACTGGGGATTCCGGGCGGCAATGACGCCCGCAGTGAAAGACCCTCCGTCCAACATGACGCTTGATCTAGGATCAGGCGTGACCATGGAGTTCGTCTACATCAAGCCGGGTACATTCGTGATGGGCGGCGAAAGCACGAAGGATGGAAAGTACGATTGCGTTGAGGTGCCGCAGCACGAGGTCACGCTCACCAAAGGTTTCTATATGGCCAAGTACGAGGTGACGCAGGCGCAGTATCAGCTCGTCACGGGCGAGAATCCAAGCACCGGGGACAAGGACCCGAATTGCCCGGCTGACGGAATCCCCGAGGGGGCCGCTACGGCATTCTGCAAGAAGCTCGCGACGAAAACCGGACAGGCCGCCCGGCTTCCGACAGAGGCTGAGTGGGAATATGCCTGCCGTGCGGGCAGCAAGACGGCGTGGTTCTTTGGCGACGATCCATCGAAGCTCGGCGATTATGCCTGGTACAAGGACAACGATGGCGGCAAGTCGCATCCGGTTGGCCAGAAGAAGCCGAATCCCTGGGGTCTCTACGATATTTACGGCAACGTCTACGAGCGGGTGGCGGACACGTATGCCCGCGACTACTATAAAAACAGCCCGAAGGAGGATCCAGTCGGGGCGGCCCGGACAAGGTATTCGATCTTCGAATATACGATCAACGCTCCTCAAGCTGGAACCTATGCGTTGACGGCGCTGGTGGTGGCCAACAACTACAACCAGACGATCAACGTCTTGGCCAACGGTGAAGGGGCCGATGTCAGCATGGCGATACCCTTCACATGCGGGCAATGGAAGGACAGCGATCCGGTGACGCTCACTCTCAAGCAGGGCGAGAACACCCTGCAGTTTTCACGCATCAATCCGCCGCAGGCCGGAATCGCCGTCAAGTCGTTCACCTTGAAGCCTGTGAAGTAGGGAGAATCCATGACATGAGCAACAAGTCGACGCAGAAGAAGTCACTACGGTGGGTGTTTGGATGATCGTTGGGTCTTTGGGTGTTCTGGTCTCTGGGCGCTTCGGCCAACCCTGTGCCTGCCCAACTGCCTAAGCCGGATCATAAGCCGGTTGTCTTCGCTAAAGCTTCCGCCTACGCGGGCACGGCTACGGCGGACAGGTCAGTGATCAGCGAACAAGACAATTTTGATTCCGGTAAGAGTGGTTCGCGCTGCTTGGCGCGGCTTCGAGACAGGGGAAAAAACAAAAAGGGACGAAAATTGTAAGCGGATTGAAAAGAAGCATCTTTCTTAACTGTAACGGAACCACATGGAATTTCGGAGAAATATACGATTAATGTTATGGATGTCGGCCGTGGCGCTATGCGTCCCCGTGGGCACCGCCCAGGAAGTGGCCTATCCCGGCGCGGATTTTGCCAAGCTCGACACCTTCGAGGGCGTGAATCTGGGCGATGCCGACAAACTCTTCGTCGCGGGCGACTTCAAGGGTGCCTACGCCGCTTACAAGGCGTATTCGTTTGAATTCCCGAAGAGCAAGGCGACCGCCTATGTTCTTTTGCGCATGGGACGCTGCCTGCACAAGCTGGAAAAGCGCAACGCGGCCATCCAGGCCTACCAGGATGTGGTCGATTATTTCCCGAACAACGTGCCCTTTGCCGCGGCCGCCCTTTTCCACATCGGCGAGTGCCACGGCCTGAACGGCGAGGTGGAAAAGCAGACCGCGGTGTGGGCGCGGATGGTCAAGGACGATGGCTATGTCTCGGAGCCCAATTCCGGCACGGCCCTGGCTTTCCTGGCCGGCGAGATGACCAAGTTGGGGAAATTCGAGGAGGCCGTCGCCTACGCCTGGCGCACGGCGGTGGCGTTCCGCGCCAGCAATCCCGGAGCGGCGGCGGCGGCCCGCG
>JBFZFJ010000346.1:0-10353 GCA_041306405.1 Verrucomicrobiales bacterium
GGCATGCCCGTGCTTGGCATCGGGAAAATGCCGTTGCACCACGCGTTCAACAACGCGGCGAAGCGGACGGTGGACATCGTCGGCAGCATCATCGGGCTCGTTGTCTCGGCACCGGTGGTGGCGGTGTTCGCGGCGATCGTCTATCTGGAATCGCCCGGCAACGTGATCTATCGCCAGCGCCGCATCGGCTTGAACGGCCGCCCCTTCTACATTTACAAGATCCGCAGCATGAGGCTCGATGCCGAAGTGGCGGGAACGCCGGGTTGGACGGTCAAGGACGACCCGCGCCGCTTGAAAATCGGGGAGTCCATGCGCGCATGGAACATCGACGAGCTGCCGCAGTTCTGGAACGTCCTGCGCGGAGACATGAGCCTCGTCGGCCCGCGCCCCGAGCGGCCGGAATTGATCGAGGGCTTCAAGGAGGAAATTCCTCATTACAACGTCCGCCACAACATCAAGCCGGGCGTCACCGGTTGGGCCCAGGTCAACGGCCTGCGCGGGGACACCTGCCTGCGCGAGCGGGTGAAATTCGATCTCGATTACATCGAAAACTGGAACTTCGTCCTCGATTTTCAGATCATGATGATGACCCTCTACAAACGCGGCGGCGCATGTTAAGCATGCCTTCCACCGAAGGCATGCCCGAGATTTCCACCGCAGAAACCACCGCCCGCCGCGACCGTTCGATCCGCTTGGCGGTGCTCACGTCCTTCGTCTCGAAGGCGGGCACGATCCTGCTGCAGTTGCTCTCCATCCCGCTCGCCGTGCGGGTGCTGGGGCGAGAGGAATTCGGGCTTTATACCACCGTCAATCTCACGCTCGCCACCATCTCGCTGCTACAGGTCGGCGTGGGCCCCGCGCTGACCCACGGCCTGACCCGCGCCCGCGCCGACGGGGACGAGGCGCGACAACGCGAACTCGGCTCAGCCGCGTTTTTCCTGATGGCCGGCATCGCGTTGTTAGCAGGACTCGCGCTGGCCGCCGTGCTGCTCGCCGTCCCGCTGCCGACCTTGTTCGGCGAGGCGTTCTCCGGCAAGGAATCCGCGCTGCGGCCCGCCTTGTGGGTCGGCCTCGGCTTGTTCCTGATGCTCTTCGTCTTGAATCTCACTGAGCGTGTCCGCGAAGGTCACCTCGAAGTCGCATCCAATAATTTGTGGGGAGCCGCCGGTAATGTCATGGCCGCGATCTTCGTCTCGGTCGGCGTCTGGTTCGTCCCGCAGGTTTGGTTTCTCGTCGTCGCCGTGCATGGCGCGATGGTTCTATCCAAACTCTGCAACACCGTCGCGCTCTGGAAAAAGCATCCGCTGATGATGCCGTCGGTGAAAGCGTTCCGCCTCGCCACCGCCCGGCATTTGTTCTCGGACGGCATCGCGTTTTCCACCTGCTGCCTGGTCACCGGCATCGTCGAGTATAATTTCTGCGGCTGGCTGGTCGGCCGCGACGGTGGCCCGGCGGCCATCGCGCTTTACGGCGTTTTCATTACCCTCACCGTGATGCAGCTCGGATTCGTGGTGATGCTCAGCACGCCCACCTGGCCGGCCGTCGCCGAGGCGCTTGCCAGAGGCGACCGCGCCTGGGCGGTCCGAGCGGCCAGACGGCTCTATCTCTACGGCAGCGGATTCGCCATCTGCTCGGCGCTCGGACTGCTGCTGCTCGGGCCCATCCTGCTGCCTCTGTGGTTAGGCAGGGAGTTTTCCAACATCAGCCGGGTGCTGCTCGGCTGTTACGGCCTCTATTTCATCGCCCACGTCTGGCGTCACATCAACCACGCGATGATGATCGGCACCGGCCAGGTCGGGAAACTGGTCAGAATCCAGCTCGTCGAGTCCGCCTGCGTCGCGGTGTCGGGAGCCATGGCGCTTCACTTCGGCGGGGTCGAGGCACTGCTCGGCACCATGGGGGTGGTGGTCCTGTTATTGACCGGCACCGTCTTGCCGAGGCGGGTCGCCCGCGCGCTTTCAAATCGCTGACGACTTCCATCGACCGGACGCGATGCTTGTTTTTCAAAATGGATCGCCTTGAATCGGCGGCGCTATGAACATTGATCCTATCGGCACGGTTCGCTCGTGCTTCGGCGAGAAATTCGCGGTTCCGCGGCAGCCGGGTTTGTGCCCGAGCGCGTGGGGCAGGCTGGTGTTTCACCCGGCTTACCGCAGCCCGGAGGCGGTCCGCGGGATCGAGGGGTTTTCGCATTTGTGGCTGGTTTTCGGCTTTCATGAAACGGTCGGGCAGGGGTGGAAACCGACGGTCCGCCCGCCGCGGCTCGGCGGGAACCAGCGGATCGGCGTGTTTGCGAGCCGCTCGACTTTCCGGCCTAACGGGCTCGGGCTTTCGCTGGTGCGGTTGGAGGGAATCGACACGACGTGCGCGGACGCGCCGGTGCTGTTGCTGGGCGGGCTGGATCTGTTGGATGGAACGCCGGTTTATGACGTGAAGCCGTATTTGCCCTATGCCGAGGCTTTGCCGGAGGCCACGGCAGGATATGCCGGGGAGGCGATTTCGCGGCTGCCGGTGGAAGTGGAGGCGGCGGCGGCGGAAAATTTCGGGCGCCTGCCCAAGCGGGCGCGGGCGGTGTTGTTGGAAGCGTTGTCGCTGGACCCGCGGCCGGCGACTCAGGTGGCGGATGCGGAGCGGGTTTTCGGCGCGTCGCTGTGCGGCTGCAATGTGCGCTTCACGATCCGCGAGGGTGTGTGCCGGATTTCGGGAATCGAGCCGGCGGAAGGTTCGGGGTTGAGTGCTTAGGAAAACCGAAGTAATTTCCCGCCATGAACGGGATTTGGAGAAAGCTGGCGGTGATCGTTTTTTTCCTGGCGCTGCTGCCGTCCTGCAAGAAGCGCGGCGAGACGGTGAAGTCGGATCTCGGTGAGGCCGGCTATCAACTGACGACGGAGGATTGGTTTCGGGCCAGCCGTGAGAACGATGTTCCGGCGTTGAAGAAGTTCATTTCAGGAAAATTTGCGGTCGACAGCCGGAACGCGGAGGGGGATTCCGCGCTGCATGCGGCGGCGGCCGCCGGGGCGCAGGGCGCGGCGGATTTCCTGCTCAATCGCGGTCTGGCGGTGGACCTTCGCGGCGCGGCGGAGCGCACGCCCCTGATGGCGGCGGTGATGGGCGATCAAACGGGGATGGTGCGTTGGCTGCTCCGACAAGGCGCGGATCCGGGTTTGAAAGATAAGGATGGTTTCAAGCCACTGATGCTCGCCGTGCGCGAGGGCCGTCCCGCCGCGGTGGGCGAGCTGGCCGCTTACCATCGCGAGGACCTCGATCCCGCGCTGTTGCTGGCAGCTCTGGTCGGCCGGGCGGACGTGATCGACGCGCTCACGAACTTCGGCGCGTCCGTTTACGCGCGGATGGAAGACGGGCGGACGCCGCTGATGATCGCCGCGGAAAACGGCCATGCGGATGCGGTGAAGCTGCTCATCGACATCGGATCCAGCCGCTTCACCACCGATCCGGAGGGGCGGACTGCGGCCGAGATGGCGACGGCGTCGGGGCATCCGGAGATTGCCGCGCTGATTTCCCGCGATCCGCTTCCTGCGGATCTGGCCTTGGAGTCTCCGGCGGAAATCGCGAAATCGATGGATGCGTTCGTCGATGCGGTGGACGTGGGGGCGGATGCGGGAAAAGCGACGGTTTCACCGGCAAACGTGCCGCCACGCGCGGCCTCCAAGCCGATCGAGGGCGAGACGCTCAGCAGTCCGGTCGCAAGTCAGCGGGTGCCGCGGAAGTCTCCACGCGCCGGTCCGGCGCTTGCCGAACCGTTTCCCATGCCGCCGCTGGTGATGCGCCATTATCGTGAAAAGGAGGTGCCGGTAAGTGTGAAATCCGTGGCCGGCGAAACCGCCACGGTGCGCATCGCCGGGACTATCCCGCACGAGGTGAGCGTCCGGGCCGGTGAGCCGATTCCTGGTTCGAATCTCGTCATCGTGCGCGTTCAGCGGCGGATGGAGGACAGCAAGCTCAGCCTCGGACGGCCGGTGGAAATTTCCGTGGTGGAAGTCCGGGACCGCTCCACGGGCAGCACGCGCGAGTGGATTTCCGGTGTTCCCTCCAAGGCCCATGACCCGGTCGCGCTGGTGGAAGACGCCGCCACCGGCAAACGCTACCTCGCCTCACCCGGCCAACGTTTCAGAGGAGCCGACGGCGCGGAATATCTCATTTCCGACGTGCGCCCGAACCAAATGGTCATCCAGGAAATCACCAGCGGCGCGGTTCAGACGATCCCCTTGCGCGGACCGCGTGGTTGAGATAGATTCCCCTCTATGGATTCCGACACCATCATCGACCACGGCGAGCCCGTCCGCCAATTCTCCGTCTTGCTTCCCAACCGCGTCGGCGCATTGGCCGCGATGGTGAAACTCTTGCGGTCCCTCGGCATCGAGGTCATCGGCTTGAGCGTCCAGGATTCGCGTGACGCCACGGTGGCGCGGTTGGTGGTTTCCGATCCGGACGGCACCGAGCAGTTGTTCATGGAAAAAGGGATTCCGTTCACCACTTGCGAGCTGATCGTGATCGCGATGCGCGAGTCCGGCCCCGGACTACTTCAGTGCCTCGACACGTTGATGATTGCCGAGACGAATATCGATTTCGCCTACGCGTTGATGCCGAGTCCGGAAGGGCGGTCGATGCTGGCGATGCACGTCGAGGACTACGAGTTCGCGGTGGCCGTCCTCCACCAGAGCGGTTTCAAGCTGATGTATCAGGACGATCTCAGCCGCTGATTCCGAGTCGCGAGAGATAAATTTTTACGCGGCGGTGGCTCGTGGATTCTGGTGACTGGGAGGTTTTGTTATCAACCGTCAGCCCGTGTTTACAAGGGCTGGGCGGCCACTGTTTAAGAACCCCGTATTTTCAAGAAGTATGTAACTTTCTGAAAAACAGTCGCTTACGAGGGTGGGTTGGTTGAATTTTTTGAACGAATGATCACGCCGGGGGTCCGATAGTAAGGAACCCTATGAAATTTTTAACAACTGACTATTCATCCTTGGGGACGGTGGGGCACTACCGGATCGATGCCGACCGGCGGATGCGCATCGAGGAATATCAGGGCAAAACGGGCTTGGCGGATTTGAAGTCGGTCATTTCGGCGATGGCGTCCGATCCGTGTTGGTCGGGGGATTTCCACGGGTTGATCGATTTCAGCGAGGCCGAATTGGATTTGGCCACCAACGACGTGCTGCGGCTGGCGCTGATACTCCGGCACGAGGCGAATCGCTCGCGCGGCTGGCTGGCGTATGTGGCTCCGAACTCCACGACTTACGGAATTATCCGGATGCTGGGATACTGGTCGCGCAACACCGACCGCATGCGGATTTTCCAGAGTCGCGAAGAGGCGGAGCGTTGGTTGGAGCTCAATGTGGACCACGTGCCGCCCGGATTCATCAGGGAAGACAGCGTCGAGGAGGTCGTCGCGCTGCGCAATGTGATTTGAGGCAGGCTCCGCGAATCTGACAAATCTTGGTGTCCCCGGAACGCTTTCCCCTCAGCGTGCCAGGATTTGTCGGATCCGTGGTGCCTGACTTCCGGCGCGGAAACACACAGGAGTTGCGCCCGGTTCGGCGGCGGGGTATCTCCCGCTTCAGAAATCCCCGCATTTTGAATTCTTCGACACCTGCCCCGCCGCCTGCCAAATGGCTGATTCGTATCTCCGAGGTTTTCGCGGAATTTTCCGGAGACATTGTCAAAGGGCTCGGCGGGGAAATTTCCAAGAAGCTGGGCAGCGAGTATTACCTGATCCAGACGCCGGACCCGGCGGCCGTCCACCAGTCGGAAGCCGCCAAATATCTCCGCTGGAATCTGCCGCTCGACCACTCTTGGCCGTGCAATCCCGAGACCATGGAAGGCTTCGTCGAAAAGGCGGCGCAGGCGATGTTCCGGAAATTCGGCGGCCGCAATCCGCAGGCGATCTTCATCGGCCAGCTCGATCCGAGCGCCACGAACCGTTATTACAAGACGCTCGCCTCCAACCTCCGCGGCCGGACGCTTCAGCTTTTTCCCGCGGAAATCGCCGCTTTCAAGGACGTCGAAGCCCAGCACAGCGGGCGGGCGACCCTGTTCTGCCTGGTCGGAAAGGAAGGCCTTTTCTGCGGCATGCAGAGCCCGAAGGCTTCCAACGGATTCTATCCGGGCGGCACCAAGTTCATCAGCCAGAACTCCCCCGACACCATCAGCCGCGCGGGCGCGAAAATCGCCGAGGCGCTCCATTACCTGCAAATGCACCGGTCGCCGCTCAAAAAAGGCCGCCACTGGCTCGAACTCGGCGCCAGCCCCGGCGGCATGACCTCCGAGCTGCTCGACCGGGGATACAAGGTCACTGCGATCGACCGCGCGCCGCTCGACAAGCGGCTCGAATCGCAGCCGGGCCTGCATTTCGCGCTGATGGACGTGGCCGCCTTCAAGCCGAACGCGAGCATGACCTACGACGCGATTCTCTCGGACATGAACGGCGACCCGCTCGAATCCATCCGCCAGGTCGGCCGCTTGGCCAAGAATCTCAATCCGGGCGGCATTGTGATTTTCACCCTGAAGACCACGGGCGCCACCACCTTCGGCGAGATGAACGGGCTCTTCCAATCCGCCGTGGACTCCGCCGCCGCGGCCGGGCTGAAATTGATCGCCAGAACGCACCTGACCTACAACCGTCAGGAACTCACCTTGTTTTTCGAACTCGGAGCGGCAGCCTAAAGAGGCTTACTTGACTCCGCATCGGCGCTGGACATGCTCCCCGGCCATGCAACGGATTCTTCAATGGACCGCACTGGCGATCGCCATGCTTTCCCTCAGCTCCTGTGGCTTGCCCGGAGCATTGATCCGGACGGCGGGCAGTGCGGTGGGTGCAGCCGCAAGATTGGCTGGGCCCGCGTTGGCGGCTGGCGCGCTCTAGGCTACGCGCTCGCGCACGCTCCGGCGGCCTTCGGCTTCCACGGTGAAGTGCAGCCACACAGTCTCCGGCGGGAGCAATTCCGGAAATTTGTCGCCCCACTCGGCGATGATCACGCCGCCTTGATCCAGCAATTCATCCCAGCCCAGCGAGATCAATTCCGCCGCTGATTCCAGCCGATAGAAATCCAGGTGAAACACCGGCAGGCGCCCGCCGGGGTATTCGTGGAGCAGCCCGAAGGTCGGGCTCGTGACATCCGCCGCCGAGCCGATCCCTGCGACGAAGCCCTTGGTCCAGTGGGTTTTCCCCGCGCCGAGACCGCCGACCAGGGCGATCACGGAGCCCGGCCCCGCCAATTCCGCCGCCTCCCGGCCGAGGGCTTCCATCGCTTCGGGGGATTCCGCGTGTCGTTGCATCGTTCCTTCGAAAAGCGGAAACCGCGGATCAAGTCGATTGAAAAAGCGACGTCGAGCTGACTCCCATCGGGTGATATCCCGCATTCGCTCAAAATTCGGTTGATTCTCCACCCCATCGCCCGTGAGAGTCTCGCCGCCATGCTCGACATCCGCGTCATCCGCGAAAACCCCGCCGCCGTTCAAGACCGCCTCAAAGCCCGCGGCGGTGACCACTGGAAACTTGTTCATGAAGTGCTCGCCTGCGACGAGTCCCGCCGGGCGCTTGAAACCGCCAAGCAACAGCTCCAGAACTCGCGGAAGACGATTTCCAAGCAAATCGGCATGCTCAAGGCCAAGGGCGAGGACACTTCTACCATCGAGGCTGAGGTCCGGGCCATCAACGAGCAGATCACCGCGCTCGACGTGAAGTCGGACGACGCCGCCGCCGAGCAGAATGATTTGCTGCTCAACATCCCCAATCTCACCCACGAAGCCTGCCCGGTCGGCTCCGATGAAACGGCCAATCCCGTCGTCCGCGAGTGGGGGGGCAAGCCCGACCTCGCCGAGCCGAAAGACCACGTCGAGCTCGCCCTCAAGCACGGCCTGATCAACTGGGACGACGGCATCCGTACCGCCGGCTCCGGCTTCGTCGTCTATCGCGGCAAAGGCGCCCGCCTCGAGCGCGCGCTGATCAATTTCCTGCTCGATACCCAGACTGCTAACGGTTACGAGGAGGTCAACGTCCCGCACCTCGTCAAGCGCGAGTGCATGGAAGGCACTGGCCAGTTGCCGAAATTCGAGGACGACATGTATGGCACCGACGCCGACGAGAACGGCGTCAACAGCCTCTTCCTCGCCCCCACCGCCGAGGTTCCTGTCACTAATCTCTATCGGGACACGCTCCTGCCGGAGTCCGCGCTACCGATCCAAATGGTCGCCTACACCCCGTGCTTCCGCCGCGAGGCCGGGTCCGCCGGGCGCGACAACAAGGGCATCATCCGCATGCACCAGTTCGACAAGGTCGAGCTCGTCCAGATCGTCCACCCCGACCACGGCTTCGAGGTGCTGGAGCAGCTCACCGCCCACGCGGAATCGATTTTGCAGAAACTCGGCCTCCACTACCGGACCATCGAACTCTGCACCGGCGACATCGGTTTCTCCTCCGCCAAAACCTACGACATCGAGGTCTGGGCGCCCGGCCACGGCAAATATCTCGAAGTTTCCAGCTGCTCGTGCTTCGGCGACTATCAGGCCCGCCGCATGAAACTCCGCTTCAAGGACGCCGAGGGCAAAAACCGTTTTCCCTACACGCTCAACGGCTCCGGCACCGCGCTGCCGCGCCTCTACGTGGCGCTGCTAGAGCAATGCCAGCAACCCGACGGCTCCATCCGCATCCCGGACGCCCTCGTCCCCTACTTCGGCGCAGCTCAAATCTGAGAGCGGCGGGCGGGCCTCAGGATTGCGAAATCCGCGAAACCCGCAGCCGTTCCGCAGCCAGCAGGGCGTGGAAACTCGCCCGGTCCTGCTCGCGGGTGGAGGACAGCAGGCGGTAGGTGTATCGCCGCCAGTGCTGCATTTCCTCAAGCGCGTTGGTCATGCGAAGGGCGATGGTTTCCGCGCTGTCGGTGCCGCGACCGGAAAGCCGCTGGTAAAGCTCGGCCTCGCTCGGCGGCATCACGAAAAGATCCACGAAGGCGCGCTGGATGTCGCTGTCCCGGCAGCTCCGGACCTGGTCCGCGCCCTGGATGTCGATGTCCATCACCACGTCGGTGCCGGCCTGGAGGTGGGAAATCACCTCGGATTTGAGCGAGCCGTAGAGGTTCCCGTGGACCAGCGCGTGTTCGAGAAAATCGCCTGCGTCGAGACGCTGTTGGAAATCCTCCCGCGAGAGGAAATGATAGTCCTTGCCGTTTTCCTCGCCCGGTCGGGGCGGGCGGGTGGTGCAGGAAATCGAGTAGCGGACCTCGCCGGAGTCGGCCAGTTGCCTGCAAAGCGTGGTTTTTCCCGATCCCGAAGGACCGGAAACAACAAGGAGGATGCCGGTGCGTGCGGACATGAGTCGGGATCTAGAACTCAATGCCGGGCCGGAATCGAGCAGTTTGTTTGGAATTTCGTGAAGCGGGCGGAAAAATCTCCTGATGGAAAAGCCGAGCTAGACGGCGGAACGGGTTTACGCATTACTCGCCTCGCAGTCGCCTTGTGAGGCTGTGAAAATGCCGCCGTGGTGGAATGGTAGACACCCCAGACTTAAAATCTGTTGTCAGCAATGGCGTGCCGGTTCGAGTCCGGCCGGCGGCACACTTTTTGATTCATGGCGTATTTGGCAGACCGGGCATTTGAATTGATTTCCTCCGCACACGAACGGGGGCGGCTGGCGCATGCGTTTCTCATCAGCGGGGCGCATGGCAGCGGCAAGGAAAACCTCGCCGCCCGCATGATCCAGCTCGTGAACGGCTCGCCGAAATCCGGCGGTTTTGATTTGTTCGGCGAGCCGATCGTGGTCGAGACGCCGCCGCTCGACGAGCTGGAGAGCGGCTGGATCCGGATCGTCCGTCCGCGGATGAAGTCGCGCCGCATCGGGGTGGATGAAATCCGCGATTTGGAGCAAACGCTCCACCTCGCCGCACCCGGCGGCGCGTGCAAGGTGGGCGTCATCACCGAGGCGGACCGGATGAACGACCAGTCGGCCAACGCCTTTTTGAAAACCCTCGAAGAACCGCCGCAAAACACGCTGCTGCTGCTGCTCACCGCCAATCCGCAGCGGCTGTTGCCGACGATTTTATCCCGCTGCGTGCGCCTTCCGCTGCTCGGCGGCCGGGCTCTTCTGGCGGATGGCGGGGCCGAACTGGTGAGCGCGCTCAACGCCGCGGCCGCCCGTGGCTTCGGCACGCCGGTCGCGGCGCTGCATTTGAAAGCCGCCTTCGCTTCGTTTTTGGCGGAGTTCCGCGAGGAGGCGGAGGCCGCCGCGAAAGCCGCTGAGAAAGAGGAAACCGCCGCTTACCGCGATACCACCGACGGCTCGTGGCTGAAGGAGCGTGAAAATTTCCACAAAGCCGCCGCCGAGGCTGAGTATCTTGA
>JBFZFJ010000347.1:0-18421 GCA_041306405.1 Verrucomicrobiales bacterium
AGAAGATCATCGATGCCGAGAACAGCGATCTCTTCGACGTGCTGGCCCACGTGGCCTACGCCCTGCCGACGCTCAGCCGCGATCAACGGGCGGCGAAAGCCAAGGTGGAGATCAGCACCCATTTCAACAGCAAGCAGCAGGTGTTTCTCGATTTCGTGCTGTCCCACTATGTCAGCGTGGGCGTGGAGGAACTGGATCAAACGAAACTGGCTCCGCTGCTGAAGCTCCGGTATCACAACTCGATCAACGACGCCGTGGCTGATCTGGGAGAGGACATCGGCGAGGCGTTCACCGGTTTTCAGAAATACCTGTATCAGGGCGTGGCTTAAGCAGATTTATCGAGAGTAGCGGCGTCGCTGCTATTTGCAGGAGGGATGCGAGGAGGCGATTGCGCCGGTGCTGAAACAGGCGGGGGCGCTGGCGGATGATTGGACGGGGGAGGTGAAGGAATTTTGAATGGTGGATTTTGGATTTTGGATGGGAAGAGGAAGGGGTGAACATCGAACGCTCAATCTGGAACGTCGAAGGGAAGATGAAGAGCAGCCTCCGGCGGGGGAAGGTGATGGGCGCGCCGCGGCGGTCACGCCCTGCCGGGATTGGGCACGGAGCGAGACGCTCCGGCAACGGTCTGGGGCGAGACGCCCGCAGCCACGCGTTGCAGGGACGCGGCGGACGCGTTCCGCTGCTCCTTGATCAAAATCCAGATTGCCCTGCGGCGGCGGATAGCTTGAACTCCCGGCGTGCGCTACGAACCGATTGCTCCTGATTTTTTTGTCCGCAACCGCGGGAACCTCCGCGGATTGCTGAAGCCGAACAGTATGGTGATCGTCCTGGCGAATGACATCTACCCGACCAACGCGGACGGGACGATGGCTTTCAAACAGAACAGCGACCTGTTCTATCTCACGGGCGTGGATCAGGAGGAGACGACGCTGGTGCTGATGCCGGATGCGGCGGATTCCAAGGAGCGTGAGATTTTGTTCGTGAAGGAGACCAGCGAGCTGATCGCGGTCTGGGAGGGTGAGAAGCTCACCAAGGAACAGGCGCGGGCGGCGACGGGGATCGAGCGGATCGAGTGGTCCCACACCTTTGAGGGGTTCCTGCATCGCCTGGTGCCGCAGGTGGAGCACATTTACCTGCTGACCAACGAGCATCTGCGGGCGAGCGTGGTGGTGGAAACCCGCAACGCGCGGTTCATCAAGGACTGCCAGGCGCGCTATCCGCTGCACCGTTACGAGCGGCTCGCGCCCTTGCTCCACCGCTTGCGGATGACTAAGGACGCGGAGGAAATCAAGCTGCTCCAGCGGGCCTGCGACATCACGGAGGCGGGGTTCCGGCGGGTGCTGGGATTCATCAAGCCGGGAGTGGGCGAGTGGGAGATCGAGGCGGAGCTGCTGCACGAGTTCGTCCGCCGCGGCTCGCGGGGGTTTTCCTATTCGCCGATCATCGGGAGCGGGAAAAACGCCTGTGTGCTTCACTACGTGGAGAACGACAAGGTTTGCAAGGATGGGGAAATGATCCTGATGGACGTGGCCGCCGAATACGCGGGCTGGGCCTCCGACCTGACGCGCACGGTGCCCGCGAACGGGAAATTCACCAAGCGCCAGCGCGACGTTTACAACGCGGTCCTGCGGGTCTTCCGCGGCGCGAATGACATCCTCCGCCCCGGCAACACACCGATGGAATATCAGAAGCAAGTCATCGAGCTGATGGAGCGCGAGCTCGTCGGGCTGGGGCTGTTCACCGCCAAGGAGGCCAGCGAGCAGGGGCCGGACAAGGCGCTGGTGAAGAAATACTTCATGCACGGCACCTCGCACCATCTCGGCCTCGACGTGCACGACGTCGCCCCGCCGCACGAGCCGTTCGCGGATGGGATGGTCTTCACCATCGAGCCGGGGATTTACATCCGCGAGGAAGCGCTGGGCGTGCGCTTGGAAAACGACTTCGTGATCGGCAAGGACAGGAATTTCGACCTGATGGGCAAGATCCCGATCGAAGTGGAGGAAATCGAACAGCTGATGCGCCGGTGAGAAGTGGCGGCTTGGGATTCCCTTGAAAAGCCTGCTGTGATTTCCCAATCTACCGCCGTGCCTCCGTCTGATCCGCGCCCCATCGCATTTTTCGCGCACGAGCGCGGAGACGCGCGGGTGAGGAAACGCATCGCCGCTCTCCAGGACCAGGGCCGCAAAGTCATCGGCTTCACCTTCCACCGGGAGCGCGACAAGGCGGACCTTCCCCCGACTTGGAAAAACGTCCATCTCGGCACCACCTACAACCGCCGCTACCTCCAGCGGCTGTGGGCGTTTGTGAAATGCACCGGCGTGCTGTGGGCGAACCGGGAGCTTCTGGGGGATTGCGCGCTCATCTACGTGGTCAACACGGACAACGCCGTCCTGGCACTGCTAGGCCGCTTCTTCGCGGGCCGCCGGGTGCCGCTCGTCCTGGAGCTGGCGGACATCCAGCCCGCGATGACGGGCCGCGGAGTGATTTCGAAGATCCTGCGCGCCATCGAGCGCGCGGTGCTGGATCGCACGGCGCTGCTGGTCACGACCTCGCCCGGATTCGTCCGCGAGTATTTCCTGCCGGTGCAAGGTTATGCCGGGGAGGTTTTCCTGTTGGAGAACAAGGTCTATCCAAGCCGCCGCCTGCCGGCCGCGCTGGACAACAGCGCTCCGGTATCCGCGGGGCGGCCGTGGGTGATTGGTTGCTTCGGCGCGCTGCGCTGCCGCCGGAGCCTCGAACTCATGCACGCGCTGGCGCTGCGCCTCGGCGACCGAGTCCGCATCGTGCTGCGCGGCTATCCGGCGGGTGTGATTGCCGATGACTTCGACGACCTGCTCGGCGATCTGCCGAACTTCGAATTCGGCGGCTCTTATTTCTATCCGGACGAGCTGGCGGATCTCTATGCGGAAATTGATTTCAACTGGGCCTTCGACATGAGCGATCCGAACGGCAACTCCGCCTGGCTTTTGCCGAACCGGATCTATGAAGGCGGTTGTTTCGGCGTGCCGGTCATCGGCGCGAAGACGACCGAAACCGGCCGCTGGATCGACGAGCACGCGCTCGGCTGGACGTTCGCCGAGCCGCTGGGGGAGAATCTGGCGGATTTTTTCGAATTGCTGGATTCGGCGGAGTGGGAGGTGGTGAAACGCCGTTGCGCCGCCCACCCGCGCGCGGAATTCACCGGTGAAGCGGACTACGTCAGGCTTGCGGAGCAGTTGGAGCGAGTGGGGTGAAAATCCCGTCACAATGACTCCAGCAGCTCCACCAGAATCCGGTCGAGGCGATCTTGAGAGTGGTGCTCGCGATAGTCCGCGAAGCGGGAGGAGAGCGGGTTTCCATCGAGATCGGTGCGTGCCGCGAGACGCGGGATGGCGGCGAGTGCCTGTTCCGCGTTTCCTTCCGGGATGGTGAGGCCGAGGCGGTAGCTTTCCACGCGGCCGCCGACGCATTCGCCCGCGGTGGCGAGGGAGGGGATCTCGAAGGCCGCGGCTTTGCCGAGCGTGCCGCTGCTGCCTTCGAAGTTCTCGTAGGCCGCCCAGGCGATGTCGAAGGCGCTGAAGAGCGAGTTGTAGTCCGCCTCGTTAGGAATGCGCCCGGCGGCGGGATCGAAGTGGATGTTGCGGACTTCCCCGGCGGCGATTGCTTCGACGAGCGCGTGCATTTCCGCCTGCTCTGCTTCGGTGAATTGCGGGAGGTGAATGGTGCCGGCGCAGACGAAGTAGTAAGGGAGGTCCATCTCGCGCGCGAGTTTCGCGGTGCGGATAAATGTTAGTAAGCCCTTGCGGCGCTCGAGGCCGATGATACCAATGATCTTCCGCCCGGCGGCTTTGCGCTGGATTTCCAAGGCGAGCGGAAACGCCTCGGCGGGCAGGCCGGCCTGCGTGACATCTGGATAGGCGGTGACCCGGACGCCGGATTCTTCCATCGCCGGGATGAAGCGCTCGTCGAGCACGCCGATGCCGCGGCAGAGATTGCTGCGGATGAGCGCGTCGCCCTTGGCGAGGAGGCGCAGGGATTTTTTCAGCGACGGGGTTTCGCCGTGGTGGTGGTTTCTCAGATAGAGACCGCTCCATGGGCGGTTGAGCAGGACGCCGGGAATGGCGGGAATGGGGAGAAAGCGCAGGTAGCTGTCGAGATAGGGGAAATAGACGAGGTCGGCGCGCAGCCCGCAGGCGGCTTCTGCCTGGGAGAGGGTTTCGGCGGCTGTTTTCCAGCGGGAAAAGGTGCGGGCGGGATCGCCCTCGAAGCGACCGTTGAAGAAGCTGCGGCTGCCGGTGGGAAGCTTGTGGAAGTGGACGCGTCGGCTGAGGGTGGCGGCGGTCTCGGCATCCACGGCCTGAAGCAGGTCGTGCATCGCGGCTTCCGGTTCGGGGCAGAGGCCGATGACCCGCGCGCCGGCGCGCAGGAAGGACGCGGTGAACTGGCTGAAATACATGGGATGATGCCCGACCCACAGCGGATTGATCAGCGCGACGGTCTTTCCGTTTTTCGGCATCATGAGAGCGACCGCCGGGCGGTGGTGTGAATCCAGGACGAACGGACCATGAAGGCCTGCGGCAGGCCCGCCATCATGCCGAAGAGGATGCCGACAAGTCGTTCCTGAAACGGGTTGCTGGTGAGCGATTCGCTGAGGAGGCAGCAGGTCGCCACGAAGGGGAGGAATGCCAGCCATTGGTCCGGTCCGGGATCGGAGGCGTTGGCGCGCGCCGCCAACAGGCTGGATACCGCGGTGCCGCCCAATAAAATCAGATAGCTAGCCAGCGCGATGACCCCGCCTGACAGGAGTCCGTAAGTCCAGACCGAGTGTCCGGCGAACCAGATGTCATCCTCGCTGGCCTCCTCCTTCGGGATGACCATCCAGATTTCCGGCATGTAGGCGCTGTCCCAGTAGTAGGACGAGCCGACGCCGCGGCCGTGGATGAAATGCACCGGGTCGTTTGAGAGGATTTTCCAGATCGCATCGGCCTCCGCCTTGCGGGTGAGGTAGGAGATGTCCGAGCCGAGATTCCGATCGGAGGCGTTGTGGAACAGCCGTTCATTCCAGCGCTCGATCATCAGAGGCTGGAAAAGCGCGACAAGCCCGATGGCCACGGCGATCAAGGTAAGAATCGCGCCGACTGGCAGCAACCGCCTGCCGAGGCTCGACCATTGGTATTGCTTCCAACTCACACCCACCATGAAGCACGCCGAAGCCGCCATGCCGCCGACGACCACCGGGAAGATCAAGGAGCGGCTCACGGTGATGCCGATGCCGATGAAAAGCACGCCGCAGGCCACCAGCAGGTTCCAGTGAAAGCGCCCGCGCAGCAGGATGGCGCAGGCGATCCACGCGGCGATCCAGTTGGTCGCCGGGCTCTGGACCTCGAAGCGGACGGTCTCCAGCGAGGCTTCCTTGAAGAGAAATCCGTGGATGATCCGCCACAGGATATTGATGCACGCCGCGGTGAACACGGGAGCGATGATTCGTGACGGACGAATGCCCATGCAGCCGGCAATGTGGGCGTTGATCATTCCGAAAAGACAGAAAGCCAGCGGCAGGATGACCCGGATCGAGCGGCCGGGTTGCACGCCTTGCAAGACCGAGTTGGCCAGCATGAAGGCGATGAACAAGCCCCAGAAGGCGATCAGCCAGGCTCCGGGACGGACAGTTAGGGATTTCCATCCCAGATATGCAATTCCGAGGGTCGAGGCGGTGCAGGAGCCGAGAAAGAGCAACTGGTCGATGCCGGCGCCGCCCGCTCCTTCGCGCGCCGCCGCGCCCCGGTAGTCTAGGGCGAAGGAAAGCATGAAGACCCAGAGCAGCCGCTCCACCCACACGGCCTGCCCCGCCGTGGGGATGGATACGGGGTCGGGTGGACTTGCGGAAGTGGAAATCACGGAATTCACCGGGCGAGGATTTGATCGAAGACGGCTGCCGTTTTGGCGATCGGGAAGGTGGCCTCGGCATACGCTCGCGCATTGGCGGCGAGCGTCGCCCGCAGCGTTTCCGAGGCGTGGAGGGTGGCGGCGGCGGCGAGGAATCCGGCGAGATCGCGCGGAGCCACGGTCAGCCCGGCGTGGTGGTCGCAGGTGATGCGTGCCGCCAGGTTCTCCAGCGGGATGGCCAGCAAGAGCGGGCGTCCGGCGCACAGGTAGCTGAGGGTCTTCGAAGGAACCGAGAACACCCCGGCTTCTTCCTCGAGAATGCCTACCAGCACATCGCCGGTTGCCAGCACCGCCGGCAACTCGTGAAACGGTTGATAAGGCAGGATCAGGATGTTAGGCAGTTGCGCGGCGGCGGCTTCCTTCCGCAACCACTCCGCGCCGATGCCTTCCGAGACGATGACCACGCGCACCTCCGGATCGTCCGAGTGCTTGCGGGCCAGCTCCAGCAGCATCGCCGGGTTGTGCTTCATGCCGATGGTGCCGGAGTAGAGATAGACGAACTTGTCGTGCAGGCCGTGGCGGCGCGACCAGGGATTGTCCTTCGGCAGGACGGGGATCTCCTCGATCAGCGCCCAGTTCGGCACGACCTCGACTTTCGCCGGATCGACGCCGAACTCGTTGGATAGAATCGGCATGAAGTCCGCGGTGATCGCGATGATTTTCGAGCTGCGCTGGAACTGGCGGCGGTCGAGATGGCGGTACCACGCGCCGATCCAAGCCCCGGCGACCGGGATCTTGCGGCGGAGGAACTGGCCCACCGCGAGGCTGTAGAAATCCTGGACCCAGTAATAGAACCGTCCGCCGTCGGCGATGGCGGCGCGGGTGATCGGTTCCTGGGTCTCGGTGGGCGTGTTGCCGGAAAGCACGGCGTCGGGTTTCCAAGCGGTGATGAATTTCGCGACCTCCCTGCCGTAGCGGACCTCCATGTTCCGGCGGCGGCGGAACGAGTATTTGTAGCGAGGATAATCCGGGTCCATCGGGATTTCCCGAAACTCCAGGGTAGGGGAGTCGTCATCCCTCCGTGCAAGGTCGCCGCGCGGGGTTTGCAGGGAGCTTGCAAACGCATGTACGACATCATGCCCCAGCGCCGCAAGCGCGCGGCTCAGCGAGATGGGAAACGCATGGCCTGCGTAATCGTGAACTACAATTCTCATGATAGGGGGAAACACCGCAACCTGACGGAGCGGTGCCGGGATTTTAGAGCGCAGCCACGGACTGTCAACGCCACCGCCTTACGCGAAGACGTAGGGCGGATCCTCATAGTGCGTGGGCGATTTCCCGCGCGAGGCGGGCGAGGGCTTCGTTCATGGCGGCGGTCCTTCCCGATAGATCCTTCGCGGTGTCGGCGGGGGAAATGGGGACGTTGGTAAGGAACGGGCGGGTGTCCGCGACGCGTCCGCTGACGGGTTGTAATTTCCATGTGCATTCGAAAACAAGGTTGCCGGGCGAGTCCGGCTCGAAGCGCGAGACGCGGATTTCCAGCAGCGACTGGTAATCGAGGGTGACGAAACTTTCGACCGGCTGGATGTTGAGCGAGTTCTCCAACCGCCCGAGGTTGATGGCGGTGACGCGGGAAATGGCGGCGTCGAGCGGTTCGGCCCAAAGATGGTAGCTGTTCATCTGGAGCTGGCCACCGCCGCTGCGGCTGACGAGTTGCTGGCGGTCGAGATAGCTCGGCAGCGCGGGCCGGGAAATGGCGATGGCCGGGCTGGCGCCGGTGATCCGGCGTGCGGGAATCAGCGGGTCCAACAGGTGGAGCACCGAGGTGTCCTTGACGGGCGCGAGGCCGCAGGCGGCGAGCAGGAGAGGAGCGGTTAGTGCGAGGAGGAGTGTTTTCATTCGGGGGTGGCTTTGCCGCGGAGGAGGGTGTCGGGATCGCGTTTCAGGTCGTTGGATAGCTCTTTGAGCGCGCGTGACGCGCGTTCGGTTTCCTGCAGCACGTTTTGCAGGCGCAGCATGACGGGCGCGCGGGCGTTGGAGAAATTCGAGATCTCCTTGGCGGCCTCGTCGATCCTGGCGAGCCCGGCGTCGGTCTTGGCGATGATGGCGTTGATGTCTGCGAGCAGTGGATCAAATCCGGCATTGGCCTTGGTGGCGAGGACGTCGATCTGGACGAGCGCCTCGTCGAGGTTTTGCACGGCGCTGGCGAGCTTCTCGTCACTGGTGATCTTGCGGACGTCCTTGGTGATGGCGATGACGTTGTCGTTGATTTCCTTCACGTTCAATCCGGCGATCTGTTCCTTGGCTTTGACCAGGACCTGGCGGAGATCGATCATCACGCCGTCCAAATCGAGCGCGTTGAATTTTTTCAATCCGTCAGCGATGCCCGCGATGAGTTCATCGAACTCAGTGCCGATGGTGGGAACGACCGGATAGAGCGGCTCGCCGGAAGACGGATAGACGAAGCCCGGCTCGCCGGGCACGATGTCAAACTCGACGTAGAGAAGCCCCGTCAGGAGGCTCTGTTGTTTCATCCCGGCGCGGAGTCCCTGGCTGACGGCTTTTTCCACGCCCTCGAAGGATGACAGGTCGATGCCGCCGCCCTCTTCCGTGCTGATGAGGCTGAGTTCCTTGTCGCCGAGCTCGACGACGACAGGAATGATCTTGCGGTTCTCCTTGCGGTCCACCAGCACGCTGATGGACTGCACCCTGCCGATGCGCACGCCGCCGAAGCGTACGTCCGAGCCGACCTGGAGGCCGTAAACACTCTTGTCGAAATAGAGCAGCAGCTCGTGGGTGCTTTTGAAATACTTGCCCGCACCGAAGAGCACGATGGTCGCCCCGGCGATGATAATGCCGATGAGGGTGAAAACGCCGATGACGGTGGGACTGGCTTTTTTACTCATGACGGTGAATTGGCTGATGACGATGATTCCTCGCCGCGTCGCAGGAAGAGTCGCACGGCGGGGTTCTCGGAATGGTCGCGGAGTTCGGTGGGATTTCCGATGGCACCTTGGGTGCGAGTGGCAGTATCGAGGAAAATCGAGTTGTTCGCGACCGCAAAAATGCTGGCGAGCTCGTGGGTGACGATCACGATGGTCGAGCCGAGGCTGTCGCGGAGGCGGAGGATGAGGTCGTCGAGGCGGCGCGAGCTGAGCGGATCGAGTCCGGCGCCGGGCTCGTCGAGGAAGAGGATTTCGGGATCGAGCGCCATGGCGCGGGCGATGCCGGCGCGCTTGTTCATGCCACCGCTGATCTGGGCGGGATAGTAGTCCTCGTAGCCCGAGAGGCCGACGAGGGAAAGCTTGTAGGAGACGAGGTCGCGGATGACCTTGGGGGCGAGCTCGGTGTTTTCCTCGAGAGGCATGGCGATGTTCTCGGCAAGCGTCATGGAGGACCACAGCGCGCCGGATTGATACATCACGCCGAAGCGGCGGATGAATCTCACCCGTTCCGCGGGACCGGTCGCGGTGAAATTCTCGTTGCCATAGAAGACGCTGCCTTGGGTCGGTTCCAGCAGGCCGACAAGGTGGCGGAGCAGCGTGCTCTTGCCGCAGCCGCTGCCGCCCATGATGATGAAGATATCCTTCTCGGCGACCTCGAAGTTGAGATCCCGCATGACCACGAAGGAGTCGTAGGCCATCGTCAGATCACGCACGGTGATCTTGGCCTTGGCCGGGGGATTTTCCGGAGGAGCGGTCATGGATTAGATATCGAGCACGGTGAAGATGGCGGCGAAACCGGAGTCGAGAATGATGATGGCGGTGATGGAGGCGACCACGGCACGGGTTGTCGCCTCGCCCACCGCGGCGGAGGAGTTCCCCGCGTGCATGCCTTGCAGGCAGCCGCTCATGGCGATGACCGCCCCGAAGAACACGCTCTTGAAAACACCGAGGGAGGCCATCGTCAGGCCGATGGTGGCGACGGTTTCATTCCAATACAGCACCGGCGGGATGCCCACCGCCGCGCCGACTAACATGCCTCCGAAAATACCGACGGCATTCGCATACAGCGTGAGCAGCGGCATCATCAGGACCAGCGCCAGGAGGCGGGGAAGCACCAGGAAATCGAAGGGGTCGAAGCCGAAGGTTTTCAGGGCGTCGATCTCCTGATTCGCCTTCATGCTGCCGAGGTGGGCGGCGAATGCGGCACCCGTCCGGCCGCTCATGATGATGGCGGTCATCATCACACCCATTTCGCGGACCATCGCGATGCCTACCAGATCCGCGACGTAAAGGCTGGCCCCGAAGTTAGCCAGCTGGACGTTTCCCACAAAAGCGAGGATCAGCCCGACGAGGAAGCTGATGAGCGAAACGATCGGCAGCGCCTGCGCGCCGCATTCCTGGACGATCATCCAGAAATCGCGGGCGCGGAAGCGGGCCCGGCCCGTCACGAAGCGTCCGAGCGCCAGCACGGATTGTCCGGTGAACTCGGCGATTAACAGGATGCCAGCCCACACATTGAGCGAGGTTGTTCCCAGCTTCTTGATTTCGGAAACGTCCGTAGGCATCTGGCGGGCTTCGATTTCCTCGGGGACGGCCAGCGCGAGTTCCATCAGTCCGCGGAGATCGGGCGGCAGGCCGTCGAGCGACGGCTTCGCGTCGTCGCCGGGTTTTGCCACGGTTCGCAGATGGGCGAGAATGAAGGCTGGAAGGGTGGAATCAAATTTGCCGAGTTCGCCCGTGACATATCGGGCGGGTGCCTCGGCGGGCGCATCGCCTTGGATCGCGGGAGCCATCCCTCCGCGCCGCCAATCGCCGGAAATCGCCAACACCAGCTGCCCGCCGTCCCGTGTCCAGCGGGCGAGCGGAGTGGGGGATTCCTTCGCGGGCATACCTGAGAGTGCCCGAGAAACGAGTCACAAACAAGCCGCTTCATCAGGGGGATTGGAAGATGCAGGCAGGAATGCCTGCGACACTTCATTCCGCCGGGACGTGGGGCTCGAAGGTCATGGCGCGCTCGTGCTCGCGGGCCTTGGCGGCCTTTTTCGCCTGTTGATAGAAATGGTCCTGGACGCGGAACGCCTTCTGGCCCTTGGCGCGGATGATGCGTTGGGAGCTGCCGTCGGGGAGCAGGCGGGAGGACTGGGTGTTGTCCTGGAAATAGGCTTCGAGGATGCGGACGAGTCGGCGCTTGAGCGCGGTTTCCTCGATGGGGAGCATGAGCTCGACGCGCTTTTCGAGGTTGCGCGTCATCCAGTCGGCGGAGGAAATATACACTCCGGCGTTTCCTCCCTGATGGAAATAGAACAGGCGGGCGTGTTCGAGAAAGCGGTCGATCACCGAGATGACCTCGATGTTTTTCGAGTATTTCGGGTCGCCGGGCTTGAGGCAGCAGATGCCGCGCACGTTGAGACGGATCTCGACGCCGGCCTGCGAGGCGCGGTAAAGGGCGTTGATGATTTCCGGGTCTTGCAGGGAGTTCACCTTGCCGATGATGCGGGCGGGTAGGCCTTGTTTGGCGCGCTCCGCCTCGCCGGCGATGAGGTCGAGCAGCTCGGGCTTCATCGCGGTGGGGGCGGGGACGAGGCGCTGGAAACGCAGGAGCTTGGAGCGGCCGGTGACGGCGTTGAAGAACAGCGAGGCGTCGTTTCCATACTCCGGCTTGCAGGTCAGGTAGGAGAGGTCGGTGTAGAGCTTGGAGGTGGTCTCGTTGTAATTGCCGGTGCCGAGGTGGACGTAGCGGCGCAGGTGGCCGGACTCGCGGCGGACGATCAGGCAGATTTTCGCGTGGGTCTTGAGGCCCTTGACGCCGTAAACGATCTGGGCTCCGGCGCGCTGGAGTTCGTCGGCGCGGTTGAGGTTGCGGGCCTCGTCGAAGCGGGCCTTGAGCTCGACGAGCGCGGTGACGTGCTTGCCGTTTTCCGCGGCCTTGATGAGGGCGTCGATGATCCGGGACTTCCGCGCGGTGCGGTAGAGGACTTGCTTGATGGCGATGACGTCCGGGTCCTCGGCGGCTTCCTCGATGAGGCGGAGGACGGGCTCGAAGGATTCGTAGGGGTGGAACAACAGGACGTCGTTGGAGGCGATGGTTTCAAACATCGAAGCGCCGGGAGCGATGGCGGGCGAGTTCTGCGCGGGCCAGTCGGCGTCGCGCAGGTGGTCGAAATCGGGCAGGAACGCGAGCTCCATGAACGATGCCAGCCCCGGAGGGCCATCGACGCGATAGACTTCCTGCGGAGTGGCGGCGGTGACGTGCTGGATCATGCGGACCAGATCGCGCGGCGCGTCCGAGCGGAGTTCGAGGCGGACGGTGTCGGCGAAGCGGCGGGCGGTCAGGACGTCTTCCATTTCACCGGCGAGGTCGATGGCGTCTTCCTCCTGCACGGCGATGTCTCCATTGCGGGTGACTCGGAAGGCGGTGGTGGAGGTGACCACTTCGCCGGGGAAAAGCTGGCCGGCGTGGGTGGCGACAAGGTCCTCGATGAGGATGAAGGCATGACCCTCGCCTTCGATGGCGACGTTCACGCGACGGCCGAGGATTTCCGTAATGGGAATGAGCGCGTGGCGGGCGGTCTGTGTTTCAGGATCGAGCAGGCGGCAGGCGACGATGATTTGCAGCGCGGGGACGACGGGCGGCGCGCCAGCCGGATCGACGGCGAGAGGGGTGAGCAGCGGGAAAACGGAGTCCTCGAAAGTCGCGGCGACCTGGGCCGCCTGGGTGACGGAAAGGTCGGACGGTTGGAGCGGCCGGATGCCGGCCTTTTCAAGCGCGGGGACGAGGGTGCCGGTGAGCAGGGCGTATTGCTGCGCGCTCATCTTGAGAATGCGCTGGCGCAGTGCGGTTAGGTTTCTCGCCGGCGTGAGGCCGGATGCGTCCGGCGTCTTGCGTCCGCTGCGGCGCATCAGCATGAGCCCGCCGATGCGGACTTGGAAGAACTCGTCGAGGTTGGACGCGGTGATGGCGAGGAACTTCACCCGCTCCAGCAGCGGCAGGTCTTCGCGCAGGGCTTCGTTGAGGACGCGCTGGTTGAACTCGATCCAAGAGAGCTCGCGGTTGAGGTAGGGAGTGGACATGGGAGGAAATTTCAGCGTTTCAGTTTTCAGCGTTTCAGCATTTACCCTCAGTTATCTTCGTCGATGACGACGCCGAGGCCGAAGATTTGCTCGAAGAGGTCGGCCTTGGAGTCCATGGCGAGGCGCTCGACGGCGGCGTCTGCCAGGCCGGGCAGGCGGATGCGGAGTTTGCCGGACTCACGGCGGATTTCGAGGTTGGCGACGCGCTGGACGTGGGTGCGCTCGAGGGCGTCGGCCACGCGGAGCAGGGCGGCGAGCTTGCAAACGCGGATGCGGTCGTCGGTGCTGAGGGCGGCGTAGCTCGGGTGGTCGAGCCGTGGGCCGGAGTGGCGGTGATAGCGGGCGACGAGCGCGACGATGGTGACGTCCAGTCGGTTGAGTCCGAAGACTTCCGAGTTGAGGATCAGGTATTCCGAGTGTTTGTGGTGGGCCCGCGGGCTGACGTAAGTGCCAACTTCATGGAGAATGGCGGCCACCTGGAGCAATAGCGAGTCATGCGGAGTGAGCTGATGGAGATCGGGGAGCGCCTCGAAGAAGCGGGTGCAGAGATTGCCTACGTGTTCGCCGTGGCTGGGGTCGGACTGATAGCGTTCCGCCAGGATCCGGGCGGAGCGGAGGACTTCCTCGGCGAAGGTGCCGGTGAGTTCCTGCGAGACGAGCAGGTCGTGGAGCAGCCCTTGCTCGTATTCGCTGGTGGGGATGTGGACCTCGCCGAGCTTGAGGGTTTCGGCGATGGCGAGGTTGATTTCCAGGGCGGGGAGCAGGGCCTCTGCGGTTTGATAGTCGAGCTGGAAACGCTTCACGAGCTCCACGTCGCTCATGTTGGCGGCGTCGGCGGTGAACTGGCGCAGGGCCTTGATCGAGCAAACCTGGGTGGACTTGGTGAGCGAGGGCGCGACGGATTGCAGCTCGTAGCCGATGACCACCAGGCCGTCGATGCTGACATCCGAGTAGTCGAAGCGGATCTGGGCGAGATTTCCGTAGGCGTGCTCGCGGATGACCCGGAGCATGGCCGGACCTTCCGCGTGGGAACCCTCCACCGCCTCGCGCGTCCGGTGGGTGCCCATGCGGTAGCTGGTGTAGCGCGCGATGAGGCCGTTTTGAAACAGAAGCGCTCGGGTGTTGCCCGGACCCACGTGCAGGACCAGCGTGGTGTCCTTGCGCATGGCGGGCAGGCTGAGCAGGCGGCGGCGGGTTTTCAGATAGATGAGCCGGGTCATTTCCCCGTCGTCGATGGTGCCGATCCGCAGTCCGCAGGCGATGCGGATGCGGTTCATGAAGGTCTCATGGTTGGTCGCCTCGCTGAGGATGTTGGTGGCCACCGCGCGGGTGACGGCGTGGGGGTCGAGCCCGAGTTCGGCGAGGGATTTCTGATAGCCCTTGATGATAGCCACGACCCGCTCGGTGGTGGACGGGCTGACGACGCCGCCCCGGAAAATGTCGCGGGCGACCGGCGCGGGTTGTTCGAGGAAATCGACCGAGATGAACGAGCCGTCTTGCTGGCGTTCCGCGACCATCATGGATACCGAACTCGCGCCGATGTGCAGGGCGGTGAATAGATTTTCGGCGACAAGGGCTTTTTTCGCGGATTTGCGGGCGGGCGGCATCGCACAAGGACAACGCGCAATCGCCAGCGGTTCAACCCTCAATGTGTGACAAGATGAATCTTCGGCGAGTCAGGGCTTGTCACGGGGGGATTCGCTGGCAATAAGACGCCCATGCCAGTCAGAGGAGCGTTGGAGCGATATTGGGTGAAGCCCGGTGCCGAGGTGGACTTGGTGAAAATTGACGGCGGCGAGAAGGTCCTGTTCAAGGGGGTAGGCAAGGAGGAAATCCAGCGGCAGTTCGACGAGCTTCAGGACGAGCTGCAGGAATTGCAAAAACGTCTCTACGCGCAGAACAAGCACCGCATCCTGGTGGTGATGCAGGCGATGGATACCGGTGGCAAGGACGGCTGCATCAAGCACGTTTTCTCACGGATCGACCCTCAGGGGATTCACGTCCGCTCCTTCAAGAAGCCGAGCGAGGAGGAATTGTCGTATGATTTCCTGTGGCGGGTGCATTCCAAGGTCCCGCACCGCGGGCAACTGGTGATTTTCAACCGCAGCCACTACGAGGACATCATCGCCGTGCGGGTGAAGAAGATTTTCCCCGACGAGGTCTGGAAACGCCGTCAACGCCACGTCGTCGAGTTCGAGCGGATGCTTGCGGAGGAGGGGACGACGATCGTGAAAATCTTCCTGCACATTTCCAAGGAGGAGCAAAAGAACCGCCTGGAAGCGCGCCTGGCGGATCCCATCAAGCATTGGAAAATCAACCCGGACGACCTGGTGGACCGCGCGCGTTGGGATGATTTCATGAGGGCTTATGAGGACGTGATGCAGAAAACCTCCACCGAGTTCGCGCCGTGGTATGTGGTGCCGGCGGACCGGAAATGGTACCGCAATCTCTGCGTCGCCCGCATCATGCTCGACACGCTCAAGAAGCTGAACATGGAGTATCCGGCCATCAACTGGGACCCGAAGACGATCAAGATCGAGGACTGATAGGTGGCGCTCCGTTCAATCTCCGGAAGGCGAGCGGCGCATTGATTTCTTCTGCGACAGATTCCGCTTGTCGGCCACGGAGCGGTTCTTCGAGTTCCGCGAGCGCGGCCGGTTCGTCCGCCGCATTTTTTCGATCGCCTGCGTCTTGGCCACCGCCCTGCCCTCGCGGATCGCCCCGAGTTGCTCGCAAAGTTCCCGCCGTGCGAGGAAGCGGTTCATCTCCCGCGAGCGGTCCATCTGGCACTTGATGCAGACGCCTGTGGGAAGGTGTTTCAGGAAAACGCAGTTCGACGTCTTGTTGATCTTCTGCCCGCCGGCTCCCGACCCGCGCACGAATTTCTCCAACAGATCCGCCTCCGCGATCCCGAGCGCCGCCAACCGTTGCTCCAGCGCGGCGAGCTTGTCGGAGGTGATCGGGTTCTGCATGGGTTGGAATCTAAAATGACCCGGCGGGAAAGGCAAACGAAGGCTCCAACAAAAAAGAAACTTGACCCGGTTCGGGTGGAATCGTCTCTTCCCCGCGATGTCCAAACGGGCTTTGCGTGCCGGCCAATACCTCCTGATCGGAGCGCTCATCATCTCGATGGGCGGGCATTGGGCGCTGCTCCAGACCATCGCCTGGGGGAACATGCTGGTGGATTTCTCCAGCCAATCCTCGATCTCGGAAGCGGTTGAAAAAACCTTCGACGGCGAGCATCCGTGCGCCTTGTGCAAGGTGGTGAAAAAATCGAAGAGCGAGGAGGAGAAGAAGCCCCTGCTCAAATCCGAGATGAAAATGGAAGTCATCCTGCCCGCTCCGGTCAGGGTGCCGTTCCCGCGCGGCACGTCAGTCGTGTTCCGCGTGACGGAGTATTCCGGGACCTTTGAGGAGGTCTGTCTCGCCGTGCCGACGCAGCCGCCGCGAGCCGCGTGATTCCGCATTCGCTCGCGAAATCCACGGACTGACACGCTCGTTTCCCCAAGGGGATTCCGAAGCGTGGCCGAGGGCTTTCGCTGGAAACTATCAGGACGTGTCGCTCGGCGGACGTCCAGGCCGCTTTGGCCACGCGATGCGCGGACGCATCGCGCTCTTTTTTGATTTCAACCAACTTTTTTTCATGACTCCCAATCGTTCCATTTCAATTCTCATCAGTATCGCCGGCTGCGCTGGCGCGCAATCCAACCACCTCGCGCCCCTCGTCGTGGAGGCCGACCACCACCCGGTTTCAAAGACGGTGCCGACCGCCGCCGAAAGCCGCGAGGAACTCGCGAAAACTCCCGGCGGCACGGAAGTCGTCGAGGCCGGGCGTTACCTTCGCGGGCGGGCGAGCACGATGGCGGACACCTTCGCTCTGTCTCCCGGGGTGGTCGCCCAGCCGCGCTTTGGTTCGGACGAGGCGCGCGTTTCGATCCGCGGCTCCGGGATGCAGCGCACCTTCCACGGTCGCGGCATCCGCGTGCTTCAGGACGGCGTGCCGCTCAATCTAGCCGATGGTGCCTTCGACATGCAGGCAATCGATCCGCTGGCTGCGGATCACATCAACATCTGGCGCGGCGGCAACGCGCTTGCTCTAGGCTCCTCCACGCTCGGCGGCGCCATCGACTACATTTCCGCCACCGGACTCACCGCCCGTGGTGGTTCGATGCGGCTCGAAGGCGGCTCGTTCGACTACCTCCGCGCCCGCGTGGCGCTTGGCCTCAGCGAGGGAAACACCGACGCGTATCTCAGTGCTTCGGAGCAATATCAAACCGGTTTCCGGGAGCATGCGGAGCAGAACAACCAGCGCCTGTTCGGCAACTTCGGCTGGCGGCTTTCAGACAGCGCCGAGACCCGGTTCTTCATCACCGCCGTCCGTTCCCGGTCCGAACTTCCCGGCAGCTTGACGAAGGCCGAGCTGGACGATGATCCCTCACAGGCGGACGAGTCGCTCTTCGGGGCCGTCGCCTACGACAACCGGCGCGACTTCGAGCTCTATCGAATCGCGGACAAGACCACGGTGAGGAACGGAAACGACACCCTCGAGTTCATCGTCGCATTCACCTACAAAGACTTGGATCATCCGATCACGCCTTTCGTGGGAGTGATCGACCAACTCTCGAACGATACACTGCTAGGCGCGGTTTTCACCCGCGAGGGGCGGCTCCTCGGCCGTGACAACCGCGCGCGGGCCGGCGCGTTTCTCACCCGTGGGACCATCGACGCGGCCACGTTTCAAAACAACTTCGGCAAACGCGGAGCGCTGACCTCAAGCGCGGACCAGACCGCGACTAACATCGAGGGCTTTGTGGAAGACCAACTCGCGTTGGGCAACGGCTTTACGGGCGTGGTCGGTGCCACCGCCGCCAGCAACCGCCGCGAGAACGAGCAGCAATCAGGATCCGCAGCGAGTTACGACCGCTCGTATGAAAACGTCACGCCCAAGATCGGCCTGCGCTGGGACAGGGGGGATTTCCAGGTGTTCGGTAATTTCAGCGGCAGTTACGAGCCGCCGTCCTTCTCGGAAACCAACGGCGCGCTCACGCCGAACGAGGCGCAGACCGCGAACTCGATCGAGCTTGGAACCCGTGGCCGTCATGCGAATTTCCGCTGGGACGCGGCCGTTTACGCCTCGGCGGTGAAGGATGAATTCCTCGCCCTGAACGACAGCGCCGGAACGCCGTTAGGAACGACCAACGCGGACCAGACGAGCCACCGGGGCGTCGAGTTGTTCGGCGAGGTCGATCTGTTCGGCGGCTCGTTGGGAGATATGGCGGAGAACCGGTTGTTCCTCCGTGGCATGTGGACATACGGCCGCTTCAAGTTCGACGACGACTCGACCTACGGCGACAACACCATAGCCGGACTCCCGCCGCATTTGATTCGCGGCGAATTGATTTGGGAAAACAAGGCGGGCTACTACGCCGGGCCGACGGTCGAGTGGGTGCCTGCGAAGTCGTATGTCGATCACGCCAACACGCTCAGCGCCGATCCCTACACGCTGCTCGGCTTCAAGCTCGGCCGCAGGTTGGAAA
>JBFZFJ010000348.1:0-5714 GCA_041306405.1 Verrucomicrobiales bacterium
GAGCAACTTGACTCCCTGCGCCACCAGGCGGAGAACTGGGCACCCGCCAAATCGCTCGGATCCCTGCGCGAGACGATGGTCTTCTCAATCGGAAATCCCGAGGCGCGCGTGATGCTCGTTGGCGAGGCGCCCGGCTATCAGGAAGAACGCGAGCGCCAGCCCTTCGTCGGTCCGGCCGGCCAGAAGCTCAACGACATCCTCAAGGCGATGGGGCTTTCCCGCGAGGAGGTCTATATTTCCAACATCGTCAAATTCCGCCCCTCCACGCCGAAGCAAACCACCAACAACCGAAAGCCGAACGCCGGGGAAATCGCCGCCTGCCTGCCTTTCATCCGCGCGGAAATCGGCATCGTCCGCCCGGCCTGCATCGTCGCGCTCGGCGAGACGGCGGCGGAGGGCCTGCTAGGAATCACCGGCACCGTCGCCTCGCTGCGGGAGAAGTGGCACGACTTCGAGGGTACTCCGGTGCGCGTCACCTATCACCCGAGCTACCTGCTGCAAACCGGCGACGGACACCAGACCAAGCGCCAGGTCTGGGAGGACATGCTCGCGGTGATGGAAAAGCTCGAGATGCCGGTCTCCGCGAAACAGCGCGGATTCTTTTTGCCGAAGGCTTGAACTGGCGCTCTTCGCACGTAGTCCAACCCTTCAGGGTGTCTTCATTGCCGGCCGAAGACACCCTGAAGGGTTGGACTACGTGCGAAGAGGCATCCCTCCATTCAATCCACCAGGCCTTTTTCCCCGAGGATGCGGATCGCCTTGGGCGCGCGCTTGCGCCGCAGCCCGAACTGCCGGACCGCGTGCCGCTGCAAGTGGGCGGCGGCTTCCTCGACATCGTCCGTGAAGAATATCAGGTCCGGATCATCCGGGCTGAGCGTCCCCTCCTCCACCATCTGATGGAGGAAATCCATCAGCGGCTGCCAGTAATCCTTCCCCATCAGGATGATCGGGAAAATCTTCAGCTTGCCGGTCTGGATCAGCGTCATCGTTTCGAACATCTCATCCATCGTCCCCGACCCGCCGGGCAGGATGATGAAGGCGTAGGAATACTTCACCAGCACCACCTTGCGGGTGAAAAAATAACGCATCGTCACCGAGCGCTGGACGTAGCGGTTGAGCTCCTGCTCGAAGGGCAGCTCGATGTTCACTCCGAGCGAGCGGCCGCCCGCCTCGAAGGCGCCCTGGTTTCCCGCCTGCATGACGCCTGGGCCGCCGCCGGTCACCACCGTGAAGCCGAGCTTCGCGCAAGCCGCCCCCATTTGCCGCGCCATTTCATAGTAACGGCTCCCGACCTTCGTCCTCGCGGAGCCGAAAATCGTCACGCACGGCCCGGCGAAATGCAGCGTCCGGAAACCGGTTAACAGATCCTTGCCGACCCGGATCAACGTCGTCAAATCCCGCAGCCGCGAACTCGGCCCGGACAACAAGGTCCGGTCAGGCAGCTCCAGTTCGAAGATTTCCTGGGCGACGATCTCCTTCTCGCAAATCGGCTCCTCGACCTGCGGCAGTTTCGGGCATTCGGGTGAATTCACTGTCACCTTTTAACACCCATCCTCCCCCTCGGGTAAAACGAAAAACGCATCCGCCCCATGGTCAGGGTCATTCACTCCTTCAGCGCGAAGGTCGCCATGATCCGCTGCCCCGCATAGACTTGGGCCGACCCGTCCGGAATTTCGCAGAGTGCCTGCAAAGTGCGTGTATCCATTCTCGCCGTGGAGTCCGGCTCGAACAACCAGCGCGGCGCGAACGCGGGCAATAGCGTGACTACTTTCAATTTCCCATTGGACTTGCTCTCGCCGTAGGTCGTGAAATCGACAGGCCTACCAACGCAAGGACTTCATCCACCCGCATATTGTCCACATGCTGGCGTTTGAGCCGCTGAGCCATGTGTTTGAACAAACGACTCTCAAAATTTGAAACCCACCCGTAAATCCAGCAACTTCCGCCTATGAAAACCACTCTCGATCTTCCCGCCGACTTGGTGCGTGAGATGAAACTCCGCGCCGCGCAGATGGGCTGCAAGGTTGAGGAAGTGACCACGGAGTTGCTGAAACGAGCACTATCCCACGGCAAAACCACTTCCGCGCCATCCGCCGACTACCTGCTCGCGGCCCCTGCGGGCGCTCCCCCGATGACTCCTGAACGGATCAAACAAATACCCGAGGAAACTCCATGAGCTCGCTGTTGGATGTGAATTTCCTGCTCACACCGTTGCTTAAAATTAGGAGCTTTCTGAATTTCAATCACTTCTTGTTACTTTCGAGGAATCTCACCAGCGAGATGAAATCCTTCACGGTCAAAGCATTGACCAGGCCCTCGGGCATCATGGAGATCTCCAGTTCCTTCCGGCTCGCCACATCGGCCGATTTGATTTTCCAGACCCGTCCGGTGATGTCCCTCATTTCGAGTTCGTCAGCGGTTTCTTCCGAGACAAAACCCACGTTGTCCTTGCCATCTTTGGTTTTGATCAAAGTGGTGGCGAATCCCTGGGAAATCGCCGCGCTGGGCTTCAGAATCGCTTCGGCGATTTGTTCCGGCTTCAAAATACTGCCGACCTGTCCCATGAACGGCCCTTTTTGCATTTCATCGGCCTTCAATGTATGACACGCCACACAACCCTGACGGGTGAAGAGTTGCTCCCCCACCTTGAGGTCACCCTTTTCCTTGTCCAAAGCTAACACAATGTCTTCAATCGACGTGTTGGCGACTTCCCCGCCCTCCTTCTTGATCTTGCTTAGATCAACAGCGGGTTCCTTCTGCTTGTTCTTCTTCCCACCCTTGCCGTCCGCAGCAATCACAACATTGATGCCAGGGATTGGAGCACGGCAACGGCGGCCTTGCAACTCGATCCACGCCTTGCGATCCGGGCTGGCTTTGTCATATTCAGCCTTCACGAACTGGCCGATCTTGTCAGAGCCCGCCCAGTTTCTGGGTTTGTAATAAGGACCACGGGTATCAGGGCGGGTGCTCCACCAATAACTGCCGTCATAGGGCGTTTCCTCCTGATACAAACGGATCAGGGTTGATAGGATTTGGTTGCCAAGTTCGGGAGTGCTTCCGGCGTATTTGGCGATCAGCCCATCCACCGCCTTCACATCATGCAGATAACGCAATGTCCAAAGGGCCCCGCCATTTTGCGGGCCGCCAAGCGCATCCACGGCGGCATCCACCGCATTCAGACGGACCAGGCTGCGAACGGCAATGTGGGGGACAACCACGGCACTGTTGGGCGTTGCGTGGGGCCCTTCGTCGCCTTCTTCCGGCGCCTTGACGGAGGATGGCGGATCCGCCAGGGCTAACAGAGCCGGGGCGTTCGCGCGATCGCCCAAGCGACCGAGGGCCACACTGGCAACCACCTGCACGCGGGGATTGGAGTCCTTCAAAGCGGCGAGCAGAGGAGCGGCGGGAACCTTGGCGACCTGCGATTTTCTATCGGTCAGTGCGCGGATGGCCCATTCTTTGATTTTGTCGTCTTGCGCGAGGGATACCAGGGCAGCAGTGGCATTTCCCCCTTCCAATTGCTTGTAGGTGAAGATCGCCGCAACCCGCGCCTCCAGGGATTGATTTTTGGCGGAGGCCAGGGCCAACACATCCCTGGCGGCATCCTTACGGGTCAACAATTCCTGACTGGCATAAACCCTGGCGGTGGCACTGGGGCCGGCGAGGAGGGTGATCAATTCAGTGACCTTGGATTTTTTCAAATCGGGAAACGCCTGATATTTCCAGCCTTTCGGCACCACCCTGCTGATGTATCCCTTGCCGGGGTTGCCGGTGTAACCGGCACCATCCCACGCCGCCAGATACATTCTCCCGGAGCCATCCACATCCAGGTCTGCAATCTGGCTTTCCTTGATAAACACTTCATCGGCTTGTTTGAAACTCACTCCATCGGGTGTTAGCCGGTGAATAAACAAAGTGCTGCGTCCCCAGTCACACATCATCGGAACGTTGTTGTATTTTTCCGGCCAACCGGGTTCCTGAAAGAAGAGGGCGCCCGTGCCGGAGCCACCGCCCAGATCAACCAGGGCGGGAAGGATTTCATCGGTAAAGTTCTTGAACAGAATCGGATAACCATACTCGCCATTTTGAATATGATGGATAAAGCGGATGTTCCAGCCGCCGCCGTCATTGGTATTGCCGCGGCTATAGATATTCATCAGCGGATCAATCGCCACGTCGTAGTCATTGCGGGTTCCGTGAGTGTAGGACTCCAGTTCCGAACCGTCAGGTCTGACCCTGACAACTCCGCCGCCGTGAAAGGTCAGTTTGGCTCCATCGGTTCCTTCGGCGTCAACAAACCCGAAGTCACCCACTGCCACATAAATCCAGCCATCAATGCCCAGGCGGATACCGTTCGTGGTGTGATCGGCGCCGCGGTCCTGGTTGTGTTTGACGGTGCTGATATTGCTCACCAAACGTTTGGGCGACCCATCAGCCACGCCGTCGTGATTGGCATCCGTAAACACTGACAGATGCATGCCTGACAGAATTTTGGTGTCGGACGGGATCACTGTATGCAGCACATACAACTTGTCTCCGATAGAAATCATGCCACGGGGATCATCTACTTTGGCATAAACATTGTGTTGATCCAGCTTGCCATCGCCGTCCTTGTCAACCAGGCGAACGATGCTGCCTTTGTCAGGCAATTTGCCCAAAGATCCATTGAGGTCCACCCCCACAAAGACTTCTCCGGTCGGGGCGGCGGCGATACAGGCGGGAGACGGCGTGATATCGGGCCCGGTGAATTTGGCGATATCCAATTCGGCCGGCTGAGCCATGCCCGCGAGAGGAAAAGCAAACAAACCCAATAGGGAGGCGAATGTGGAAGCGGGTGCTAAGAAACCGCATTTGGGACGAGGGCTGCTGGGAAAGCTCATTTAAGGGCCGGAAGTAGGGGGAAAAGGGGGAATGGTAAAGTCAAATGTGCCGGGTGAACGGTGATCAGAGAAGCCAAACAACGGGAAACGGCCGTGTGAGCGGTGAGATCGTCATGGCGCGTCTTGCTGAAATCCGCGCCCGCTCATGACCCCAATGTTGGAACCGTTGCAGGGGTTACGAAGGGACGGGACGTCCCCTTCCCTTACAGGCCGAGGAAATTCCGAATCAGGCGGAGGCCGGCTTGCTGGCTCTTTTCCGGATGGAACTGGCAGGCGAACAGGTTTCCGCGCTCGACGGCTCCGGCGAAAAGCTGGCTGCCGTGGGTCGTCTCCGCGACGACGCAGCCGGAATCGACTGGCTCGGGGAAATACGAGTGGATGTAGTAGAAATAGGGGTCCGCGCCGAGCCCCTGCCAGACGCGGGTGGCGCCGCGGGTGGCGGTGGCGGAATTCCAGCCCATGTGCGGGATTTTCAGGCCGGGCTCGTCTTGGAAGCGGCGGACGGTGCCCGGGATGATGCCCAAGCCGGCCGTTTCCGGGGCTTCCTCGCTGGAGCCGAAAAGAATCTGATAGCCGACGCAGATGCCGAAGTAGGGCCGGTCCGCGGCGATCCAGTCCTTGAGAAAGGAAGCGAGGCCGCGTTGTTCGAGGCGGTCCATGGTGTCACCGAAAGCCCCCTGCCCAGGCAGCAGCAAATGGGTGGTATCGCCGACATCCTGCGGGCTGGCGATGATGACGGGATCCTCGCCGAGCGAGCGCAGGGCGTTGGCGACGCTGCGCAGGTTGCCGCCGCCGTAATCGATGATGCCGACTTTCACAACGCGTCCTTGGTGC
>JBFZFJ010000349.1:0-6460 GCA_041306405.1 Verrucomicrobiales bacterium
ATCACCGACCAGCCGGGCCTCTACGGCTGGGGCGAGGCCACGCTCGAATGGCACACCCGCGCGGTGGTCGGGGCGATCGAGGACATTTCCCAGCTCCTGGTCGGCGAGGATCCGCGGCGCATCGAACACCTTTGGCAGATGATGTATCGCCAGCATTTCTGGCACGGCAACGGCATCATCCGCGGTACGGCGATCAGCGGCATCGACCTCGCGCTCTGGGACATCCTCGGAAAATTCCACGGCGTCCCCGTCCACCAGCTCTGGGGCGGCCCGGTGCGCGACCAGATCCGGCTCTACTGCCATCTCGGCGGCGGGCGCATGGAGGATTTCTACGAAACCGATTGCTCCGACGCCAAGCGCTTCGGCGAGCTGGCGGCACAGGCGGTGGAGGAGGGGTTCACCGCCTTCAAGTCGATGGCCGTGCCGCCGACCATGCCGCTGGAAGGCAGCCGCCCGGTGCGCTACGCCGAGGCCTGCGTGGCGGCGATGCGCGACGCCGTGGGGCCGGACATCGACATCATGGTCGATTGCCATGCGAGACCCTCACCCCGCATGGGTATGCTTTTCGCCAAGGCGCTCGAACCCTACGATCTCTATTTCCTCGAAGAGCCGTGCTGGCCGGAATCGATCGACGACATCGCCCGCATCCAGGACGCGGTGAAAACCCCCATCGCCACCGGCGAGCGGCTCGTCACGCAGCACGCCTTCCGCGAGGTTTTGGAGAAACGTGCGTGCTCGGTCCTGCAACCGGACATCACCCATTGCGGCGGGCTTTCCGAGGCGCGCCGCATCGCGGCGATGGCGGAGGCCTACCGCGTCGCGCTCGCACCGCACAACCCGCAGGGGCCGGTGAGCACCGCCGCTTCCATCGAACTCGGCTTCGCCACCCCCTCGTATGTGATTTGCGAAAGCGTCCACAATGACGTGCCGTGGCGCGCGGACGTGGTGCAGGAGGGTTTTCAGGTCGATCCGAAAACCCGCACCGTGCGCCCCAACAACCTGCCCGGCCTCGGCGTCGAGCTCAACGAAAAGGAAATCGCGAAACATCCCTTCCAACAAGAACAGCTCCAGCGCGTCTTCTACCCCGACGGCGCGGTGGGCGACTGGTGAACCGATCATGAAAACACAACATACCCTCGCCGGCGTGCTGCCGGTCCTGCAACTACCCTATCATACAGACGAGTCGATCGACTGGGCGACGCTCGCCCGCGAGATCGACTGGGCGTATGAAAACGGCGCGCACGGCATCGTCGCCGCAATGGTCACCGAGATCCTGCGCCTCACCGATTCCGAGCGCGACGAGCTCACGCACCGCCTCGTCGAGTTCAACGCGGGCCGCGGCCCGGTGGTGATGAGCGTGGGCGACGAAAGCACCGTGCAGGCGGTGCGCCACGTCCGCCACGCGACCGCCGCCGGGGTCGATGCGCTGATGGCCATACCGCCCACCGCCACCCGCGCGCTGCTTTCCGAAAAAATCCGTTACTACGAGGCCATCATCGCGGCCACGGATCTGCCGGTGATCGTGCAGGACGCGAGCGGCTATGTCGGCGAGCCCCTGCCGGTCGGCACCCAGGCGGATCTTCACCGCCGCTTCGGCGAGCGCGTGCTTTTCAAGCCCGAGGCCCAGCCGCTCGGACCCAACCTCAGCCGCCTGCGCGACGAGGGCGGCGAAGGCCTGCGCGTCTTCGAGGGCAGCGGCGGCATCGCCCTGCTCGATTCCCATCAGCGCGGGATTTGCGGCACGATGCCGGGCACCGAGATCGTCTGGGCGATCCGCGCCGAGTGGGACGCCCTCGAGGCCGGAGACATCCGCCGCGCCACGGAGCTGCAAGGCCTCATCGCCCCGCTGATCTTCCTCCAGCAGGGACTCGACGGTTTCCTCAGCGTGGAAAAAGCGCTGCTGCACCGCCAAGGCGTTTTCCCGAACCGCATCGTGCGCGGCCCGGTCGGCTTCACCCTCGATCCGGAAACCGAGCGCGAGGCCTTCCGCCTGTTCGGCCTGCTTTGCGAAGCCTGCGGAAAAGGTCAGCCGTCATGAAACCGCTGGTGGCCATCACGGGGGGCTTGGGGGACATCGGCCGCGCGATCGGCGAGGCCTATGCCGCGAAGGGCGATCAGGTCGCCGTCTGCGATCTCGCGGACAGCGCGCCGGACGGCTTTCCCTGGCACTATTTCCCGGCGGATATCCAGGGCGAGGAATCCGTGCGCGCGTGGTTCGACGCCATGGAAAAGGAATTCGGCCGGCCGCCCACGCTGGTGGTCGTCAACGCCGGCGTGCATTGCACCAACGGCCATGGCGGCTGCCTCGAAACCGGCTTCGCGGACTGGACTCGCACCATCGGCGTGAATCTGACAGGTGCATGGCTCACCGCGCGCGAGGGCGCCCTGCGGCTGCTTGCGGCGGGCGGAACCGGCGATATCCTTTTCATCGGCAGTTGGGTCGGCCAGCATCCGACCGCGAACCTCGCCGCCTACTGCGCCTCGAAGGCCGGCGTGCATTCGCTGGTGAAGTCGATGGCGCTCGAACTCGCGCCCCGCGGCATCCGCGTCAACGAGATCGCGCCGGGTTATGTGGACGCGGGGCTGAGCGGGAAGATTTTCGAGGAAAACGGCGATTTCGCCGAGCGGGCGCGCCAAGCCGTGCCCTGCCGCAAGCTGGTCACTGTCGCCGAAGTGGCGCGGGCGGCGGTTTTCCTAACAGACCCGTCGAACCCGAACCTGACCGGCACGACCCTCATTCTCGACGGCGGCATCTCGCTTATACGCGGCCCGCAAGACCTCAAATAATTCCACCCGACCCACACCCATGAAATTGATACGCTTCGGAAACCCCGGACAGGAAAAACCCGGCATCATCGCGGAGGACGGAACCCGGCGCGACGTCTCGGCTTTCACCCCCGACTTCACGGGGGATTTTTTCGAGAACGATGGCATCGCCCGCCTTTCCGATTGGCTCGCCTCGCAGGAAACCGCACCGCCGGAAGTGGCGCAGGCGGTGCGGCTCGGGCCGCCGGTCGCCCGGATCGGCAAGATCATCTGCATCGGCCTGAACTACGTCGATCACGCCGCCGAGGCGGGCAGATCCATGCCCGCCGAGCCGGTGCTTTTTTTCAAGGCGACCTCCGCGCTCTGCGGCCCCAACGACGGCCTGCTCCTACCGCGCGGCGGCGAGAAAACCGATTGGGAGGTCGAGCTGGCCTTCGTGATCGGGCGCACCGCGAGATACGTCGATGAGGCCGACGCGATGGATCACGTCGCGGGCTTCTGTTTGCACAACGATTACTCCGAGCGCGCGTTCCAGCTCGAGCGCTGCGGTCAGTGGGTGAAAGGCAAAAGCTGCGACACCTTCGCCCCGCTCGGGCCATGGCTGGCCACGCGCGATGAGATCGCCGACCACGACCGGCTTGGCATGTGGCTCACCGTGAACGGCGCGAAAAAGCAGGACAGCTCGACGGCGAACATGGCCTTCAAGGTGCCGTTTCTCGTCAGCTACATCAGCCGCTTCATGACGCTCATGCCCGGCGATGTGATCACCACGGGCACGCCGCCCGGGGTCGGCATGGGTTTCAAGCCGCCGCAATTCCTGCAGGCCGGCGATGTGGTCGAGCTGGGCATCGACGGCCTCGGCTCGCAGCGGCAGGTGGTGCGCGCCGCCGATCAGATCTAACAGAAAACGGATATGACCAACGAACGCTTCAAGAACCAAATAGCCATCATCACGGGCGGAGCCGACGGGCTCGGCCTGCACATCGCGACACGCCTCACCAGGGAAGGCGCGCGGGTTTGGATCGTGGATCGCGACGAGGAACTCGGCGCCGCCGCCGCGGAACGCATCGGCTGCGAATTCGAACCGATGGACGTGGCGGACGAATCCTCGGTGACCACAGCCTTCGGAAAAATCATCGCAGCGGCCGGACGCCTCGACGTCATGGTGAACTGCGCGGGGATCGTCGGCCCGAACGGGGTCAAGATCGTCGATGTGCCCTTGTCGGGCTTCGAGCAGGTGCAGGCGGTGAACGTGCGCGGATCGTTCCTGACCTGCCGCGAGGCCGTGCGCCACATGCTGCCGCGCGACTACGGGCGGGTGCTGCTTATCGCCTCGATCGCGGGCAAGGACGGCAATGCGGGAATGACCTGTTACTCCACCAGCAAGGCCGGTGTGATCGGGATGGTGAAAGCCGTGGGCAAGGAATACGCGGAGACCGGCATCACCGTCAACGGCCTCGCCCCCGCCGTGATCCGCACCGCCCTGGTGGACAAGATGGATCCGGAACAGGTGAAATACATGACCGACAAGATCCCGATGAAACGCTGCGGTACGCTCGACGAACTGGCCGCGTTGGCCTGTTGGATCGTATCGCCGGAAGCGAGTTTCAACACCGGCTTCACCTTCGACCTCTCGGGCGGTCGCGCCGTGTATTGAAACCCCGGAACCCCGCCGCCCCGTGATCCGCCACACCCGTTTCCCAGGCCTTCGCGCGCGGTTCGGGGTATCACGCTGGGACATCACGCCCGGCCTGGATGTCTGCGCGAAAAACTGGGGGGCCAGCGACCGCTGGTTCGCGCGCGGCATCCACCGCCCGCTCACCGGCACCGCGCTGGCCATCGCCGACGGCTCCGCTCCGCCGCTTCTCCTCCTTTCCCTCGACCTCGGCTGGTGGCGCGCCCGCGCGGACGCCGACCGGCTGCGGCTCGCGCTGTGCGATGCCCTGTCGCTGCCGGAGGAAAACCTGATCGTCCATCTCACCCACACGCACGCGGGGCCGATGCTTGATTCCGCCCCGCCGCCGGCGGCGAACCCGCAGGCGACCGCCGCCTATCTGGATGAGTTGCGAGCGGCCTGCATCGCGGGTGCAAAGGCCGCGCTCGATGACCTGCGGGAGTCCACCCTGCTGTTTCACACCGGCGCGTGCGGGCTGGCGACGCCACGCGATTTTCCCGACCCCGGCGATCCGCAGCGGTTCCTAACAGGCTTCCATCCGGACGCCGCAGCCGACGACAGGCTGGTCGTGGCCCGCGTCTTCGATGACGCCAACCGCACCCGCGCGACCCTCGTCAACTACGCCTGCCATCCCACGACGCTGGCTTGGGACAACGACCTTGTTTCGCCCGATTTCCCCGGCGCGATGCGGGAAATGGTCGAGGGATGCACCGAAGCTCCGTGCCTGTTCCTGCAAGGCGCTTCCGGCGAGCTCGCGCCCTGCGAGCAATACGTCGGCGATACGGCCACGGCGGATCGCCATGGGCGCTCGCTCGGCCACGCGGCGATGGGGCTGCTGGAAATGCTCGCGTCCGGAAACGCGGAAACGGTTTACGCAGGTGCGCTGGAATCCGGAGCGCCCCTCGCCTTGTGGAACCCCGCCGCCGGTGAGCTGCCGCGAACCCTTTCCGCCCAAGCGCCCGCCGTGGAGCTGCCTGTGAAACCGGATCTCCCCGGCCTCGACGAAATCCGCGCGCGGATGGCGGAGTCGTCCTCCGGGTTCGGCTACGAGCGCCTCGTCCGCCAGCTCCGCGTCCGCGAATCGGTCGGCGACGGCGCAACCTCCGCCGAGCGCATCTGGGTTTGGAAACTGGGCGCGGGCGGGTTGGTCGGCGTGCCCTTCGAGGCATACTCGATCTTCCAACGCGAACTCCGCGCCGAGTGCCCGCACCTCCTCGTGCTCAACATCGCCAACGGCCACCTCGGCTACCTGCCGCCCGCCCCGCTCTATCGCGGCCCCTCGCTCTACACCGTCTGGCAAACACCCTACGCCGAGGGTTCGCTGGAGGCCGTCACGGATCTGGCGAAGAAATCCCTGATCGCTAATCCCTAATTTCCAATCTCTGCTCCTGCCATCATGCAACTCGCGCCTCTCGATATCATCATCTTTCTGAGCTACTTTTTCGGCGTCGTCGCCTTCGCGGTGATCGTGGCGATGCGGAGCAAGACGCGAGGCAGCTCGTCCGATTACTTCCTGGCCTCGAAAAAACTGCCTTGGTATGCGGTCGGAGCCTCGTTCATCGCGTCGAACATATCGACCGAGCATTTCATCGGCACGGTCGGCTGGGGCTTCCTCTACGGCATGGCGGTGGCGAACTGGGACTGGGCGAACGCGCTCACCTTCACCGCGCTGATCTGGATTTTCCTGCCCTTCTACATGCGCGGAAATGTCTCCACGATGCCGGAGTTCCTCGCGCGCCGCTTCAATTCCGCGTGCCGGACGATCTACGCTTCGGTGATGCTCGTCGGCCTCGTGATCGCGATGCTGGGCGGCGTGATGTTCGCGGGAGCCAAGGCGCTGAACATTTTCTTCCCGGAAATTCCCATGGAGGTCGGCATCCTGCTGCTCGCCCTGACGGCGGGGATTTACACCGTCTATGGCGGCCTGCTCTCGGCGGTGTGGGCGGATGTGCTGCAATACGCCCTGCTCATGGTCGGCGGCCTCGCGGTGACCGTCATCGGCCTCCATTACTGCGGCGG
>JBFZFJ010000350.1:0-43318 GCA_041306405.1 Verrucomicrobiales bacterium
GAGGGGGCCTGGCGAGAGGAAGGGGGGCGGCGGCATGCATGGGGGCATGCCGGGGCAAATCTCGATTCACCGCCATTCCGCTTTCGCTGTGCGGTGCGAAAAAACTAAAGGCTAAAGTCAAAAGCCTAAAGACTGAAGTTGTAACCAGCATGGCGCAAAATCCAATCCCCACTCCCGGCATCGGCCAGAACCACCGCCGGACGGCGCTTGGATCATCGGAAAAATTGTGACTAAGGCGCGGAGGCGGCCATGAAGAGCACTTCCCCGAAATGATGGGGCTTGTTGCCGCCAGTGCGCGGGTCTTCGATGAAAGTGAAAGACGTGAAGCAGGCGGGCAGTCCGCCGGACCAGCCCGGATTGTGAGGTCCGCGGAACAAACGGATCGATGCGCGACCACCATATATGAACCTAAATATCAGGGATCCAAACTATTTCCCCGGTGCCCCCTGGCTTGATGTCCGTGATTTAGGTCCTCGAAAAAGAGACTTGCCGATTTTCATCCGCCGCCCTATACACTGCCCCTAGACGCACCCAAGAAGGTTGGAAGAAACAATTTCCGCCGCCCTTTTGACGTGATGATCTCCGGCACCCGCCGATTCATGATTTCCCAGGAACGACCCGCTATGAACCTTAAGACCGATTTTTCCAATCGGTTGTTACCCGCTGTTTGCGATCCATGATCCGGCGTTTGGTCCATCGTTCCGCACCCCTCTTCGCACCGATATCGTGCGGCGGCTTTGTCCGTCCGTGCAGCGGCGCGTCGCATCTACCCACTGGAGGACAAAACCATCGCTAAGCCACAAAGAGATCCAAACAGGGGTCGTTTCCGCGACATGACGCGGATCAACGACCGAATCCGCGCCCCGAAAGTCCGTGTCGTCATGGCCAACGGCGACCAGCTCGGCGTGATGAGTTCACGCGAAGCGCTCGCCAAAGCCCAGTCGCTCGGACTCGACCTGGTCGAAATCGCCGGCCAAGTGGACCCTCCGGTCTGCAAGATCGTCGACTACGGGAAATACAAATACGAGCAGGCCAAGCTGAAGAAGCAGAAGTCAAAAAGCGCCACCCGCATGAAGGAAGTAAAATTCCGCGTCGGCACCGGGCAGCACGACTACAACATCAAGCTCGGCCGGGCCGAGGGCTTCCTCGACACCAACCACAAGTGCCGCTTCGTGCTGCAGTTCCGCGGTCGTGAAAACGCCCACAAGGACCTCGGTTTCGTGGTGCTCAACCGGATCATCGAGGACCTCAAGTCGATGGCGCAAGTGGACCAACCCCCGCGTCTCAACGGCCGCGCCGTGGCGATGATCCTCTCCCCGCTTCCCGCCCACCAGCGCAAGCGCAAGTTCCACCTGTTCCACGGCGAACTGATGGAAGAAGACGATTTCGAGAACGAGGAAGGCCACGACGAGGACATCCCGGAGGATGATTTCGTCCCGGATGAAGTGCCGGACGAAGTTTCCGACGAGGTTCCTGAAGCCGCGGCGGAGATTGAGGAAGAAGCCTCCAAGTCCTGATTTATCAATCGGATCGTGGCGGCGGGTTTCAATCCGCCGCCACGTTTTTGTTTCCATGCTCTATCTTTTCGACATCGACGGCACGCTGGTGGACACCGGCGGCGCGGGCATGGCCGCCTTGAAGGAGGCCACCCTCGAAGTCTTCGGGCACGAAGGTCCCCCGCTCGATCTGGCGGGCAGCACCGATCTGGGCATCGTCGCTAACATTCACGCCCATTTTGAAATCGAGCCGACACGTGAACGGATCGAGGCCTACTTCAAAGTCTATCACGGCCGGCTGGATTGGAACCTGAGCCACGGGGGATTTCCAGGCCGCGTTCTTGATGGCGTGCACGAATTGCTCGCCGGGCTATCAGACCATCCGGATGCCACCGTCGGCCTGCTCACCGGAAACACGGCGGGCGGAGCGGCGGCCAAAATGCGCCACTTCGGGCTGGCCGGCCATTTCCCCTTCGGCGCTTACGGCTGCGACCACGCGGACCGCAACCGGCTCGGCCCGATCGCCCTCGAACGCGCGGCGCTCCACGCGGGCAGGAATTTCACCGCCGCGGAAACCTGGGTCATCGGCGACACACCGAAAGACATCGCCTGCGCCCACGCCATCGGCGCGCGCTGCCTGGCAGTGGCGACCGGCCAGTTTTCCGCAGCGCAACTCGCGGACCACGGCGCGGACCAGGTCGTCGGGACCCTCGGCCAGGCGATCTCTTGGACATGAGCGGAATTGCGGCAAATTCCTCAAAACAAGACGTGCATCCTCCCCCGCCGTCCGGATATTTTCCCGCTGCCCGCTAAACAACCAATTCAATCCACATGAACACCCGTCGCCGATTCCTGACCCATCTCGTAGCCTCCGCTGGAATGCCCGCTCTTTTGTGCGGCCGCGCCTTCGCCCAAACGCCGCCGCCTCCGGTCAAGCTGGAGGAGAGCGATCCCGTCGCCACAGCGCTCGGCTACAAGGAAGACACCACCAAGGTGGACGGCGTGAAATACCCGCTGCACAAGCCCGACCAGAAGTGCGTGAACTGCGCGCTCTATCAGACTAAACCCGGTGAGGCCAGCGGCCCTTGCGCCGCGTTCGGAGGCAAGCTGGTCACTGAAGCCGGCTGGTGCTCGGTTTATGCCAAAAAGCCGGAACCGGTGAAACCGTAAGTCAGCCCGAAATTCCAAACCTCCTTCCGCCGACCCGGCGGGAGGAGGTTTTTTCATGCGAATTTCCCGTCGCTTTCCCGACAAGACCCACTAACTTCACGGAAATGAATTCCGGGTCGGCAGCATCCAACCGCGATCACTGGCTCGCCACCGCGAAGGGGGTGTCCCGCAAGGTGAATCTCGCCTGGTGGCTCGAAACCCTCTCCGCGCCCCTTCTCGTCGCAGCCATTGGCGGTGCCGTGGCGCTGCTGGTCGTGAGGCGCAGCTTTCCTGACATCGAGCTTTGGATGTTGGCGGCGTCCGCCGGCGGGATGATCGCGGCGCTGGCACTCGTCTGCCGGGCAAGAGCCTCGCGCAAATTCGAGCGGCCCGGCCAGTCCCTGGTTAGAATCGAGGCCGCCATGCGCTTGAGGAACTCGCTCTCCGCCGCCAGCGCTGGCGTCGCGCCGTGGCCGCCACCGGTGGAGCGGATCGATGCCGGACTGGCGTGGCAGTGGCCGCGCCTGCTCGTCCCGCCACTTGGCGCGCTCATGCTGTTAGCCGCCGGGATGCTCATTCCCATCACGGCCCGCAGCCTGAATCCTCCGGCCGCGCCGGAACAGCCCCAAGCCTGGAAGCAACTCGCCACCGAGCTCGACCAACTCACCAAGGAAGAAGTCGTCGATGAGAAATATCTCGAAGACACGCGCAAGAAACTCGACGAGCTGAAATCGCAGGAAGAGGAACAGTGGTTCAGCCACTCGTCGCTCGAAGCCACCGATTCCCTGAAGAAATCCCACCGCGCCGAGGCCGAGCGCGTCGAACGCGAACTCGGTCGCGCGGAAAAGGCGCTCGCCAATCTCGAAAAAAACGCCGGCGCCTCCAACCAGGCCGAGAAGAACCGGCTGATGGAGGAATTCGACCAGGCGCTCCAAGGACTTCAAAACGGCGCGATGAAGCCGAACCCCGCGTTGCTCGAACAGATGAAACAGCTCGACTTGAAAGACATGGCGAATCTCACGCCCGAGCAGGTCGAACAGCTCCGCGAAAATTTGAAGAAACACTCCGAAGCCATGAAAAACGGCAAGGGCGAGGGTGAAGTCGAGGACTGGTCGGATGAATTGCTCGCCGACGAGGGCGGAGAAGGAGAGGGCGAGGGAAAAGGCGAAGGCCCCGGAAAAGGCCGAGTCGATCGCGGTCCCGGCCACTCGCCCGGCGTGCTCGGCGCTGAAAAGGACCCGCTCGAAACCGGCGAGCTAACCGGCCTCGAAGCCAAGGATCTTTCGCAAGCCTCCCCCGGCGATTTGCTGGAACTGCAGGACAGCGAGCACGAGGTGGATCATTCCCCGTCGGGAATTTCCCAAGGCGGAAACACCGATGCCACCGGCAAGGGCGGCGACCGCGTCTGGCGCGACGCGCTTGATCCCGCTGAGCAGCGGACCTTGAAACGGTTTTTCGAGTAGAGCTCCTCCGCAAGGGCATCAGGTGCCGACCACCTATTCCCGCAGCCGTTTCGCCAGTTCCGGATCGGGGAACGGGCAGTGATCCGCCCGTCCCATGATCCGGTGGCGATGGTCCGCCACCCATTGATAGACAGCGTCGCGCAGCGGCTTTGGAATGAACCGGGCGACCGTGAAAACCCACCAAGCGCCGCCGAGGGCGCGGGCGAGTTCGATCAATGCGTCGCCGCGCAGGAAGACCTGGCCATCGGACTCGCGGAGCAGGATCATCGTGCCGCCGGACTCGTCCGCGTATTTCGTGAACCCCATTTCAGCGGCGAGCTTGCCCTGCAAAGGCGCGAAGGACACCCGCCGGTGCTTGTCGAAACGCGCGACCCGCCGCACCGACGCCGAGCAGAACGCGCAGTCGCCATCGAAGAAAAGCACCCAGCCCATGCGCCGACCTTAAGCGCCCGCCGTCGGAAAAACCAACGCGGGATTTCCAATCCTGTATCACACGCGAGCTTGCCAAAAGCAGATGCGATCTCGGCAGCCCATTCAACATGGTAGAGCCACTGCCACAACTCACAGGAGGAAAGGCGATCCGAGTCATCTCGGGCTTTACCGTGAGCGCGCTTGAACATTAGCCAGGCCAGGATCCCGGCCGTTGATCGAGACCAAAAAGAAACCAGCGGAAACCGAAGCGGGGGGACTTCGATTTACGCCGGCGTTTCTCTCTCGGGGGGGAGTGTTTTTTTGCCGCCAGCTTCCCGGGGGGAGGTTGCTCGCGGCGACCCATGAGAGATACCCCATTTCCGGCCATAAGGATATGGCGTGATCGCGTATGCGTGATCGCGGAGGATGTGATAAGCCTTGAAATCGCGCGCTGGCGGGGACGTGATGGCCGCGATGAGCAAGGATGCGTTTCTCCACGAACTGCTGGGCCGGATGTCGGTCGAGGAAAAGGCCGGGCAACTCAACCTCCTGACCGGCGCGATGGACGCCACCGGCATGAAGCACTCGGGCGATCTGGAAGCCAAGATCCGCGCGGGTCACTGCGGCGCGGTGCTGAATGTTTACACGCCCGCCGCCACGCGGGCCTTGCAGGAGCTCGCACTGGCGAGCCCGCTGGGAATCCCGCTGATTTTCGGCTACGACGTGATCCACGGCCAGCGCACGATCTATCCGATCCCGCTCGGACTCTCGTGCTCGTGGAATCTTGATCTGATCGAACGCTGCGCCCGGATGGCGGCGGCGGAGTCGGCGGCGGACGGTCTGCACTGGGTTTACTCGCCGATGGTGGATATCTCGCAGGACCCGCGCTGGGGACGGGTGGCCGAGGGAGCGGGCGAAGACCCGTGGCTGGGCGCGAAAATGGCGACAGTAATGGTGCGCGGCTATCAGGGAAATGATCTGACAGATCCGGCGTCGGTGCTCGCCTGCGTGAAGCATTTCGCCCTCTATGGCGCGCCGATGGGCGGGCGGGATTACCACACGGTGGACATGAGCCGCCGGGCGATGGAGGAAACGTATTTCCCGCCGTATCGCGCGGCGATCGATGCCGGGGCGCGGACGGTGATGACCGCCTTCAACGACATCGACGGCATTCCCGCGAGTGCCAACCGCTGGCTGCTGACCGATCTGCTGCGCGAGCAGTGGGGCTTCCGAGGCTGGATCGTGACCGACTACACGGCGGTGACCGAAATGAAAAACCACGGCACCGCCGCCACGGACGCGGACGCGGCGCGGCAGTCGCTGGACTCCGGGGTGGACATGGACATGGTGTCGGAAGCGTTCCTAGCAGAGCTGCCGGGCTTGGTGGAATCCGGTGCCGTCCGCGAAGAGCAGCTCGATGCGGCGGTGCTGCGCGTGCTCGGAACGAAGTGGGATCTCGGGCTTTTCCTCGATCCCCTCGCCCGCTCCAATCACGGGCCGGCGATTCAGCCGAGCCAGGAAAACAGGAGCCTCGCGCGTGAGGCGGCCCGCGAGTCGATGGTCCTCTTGAAAAACGAAGGCGGAATCCTGCCGCTCTCGAAACACCAAAGAATCGCCCTCATCGGCCCGCTCGCCGACAGCCGCCGCGACATGCTCGGCTGCTGGATCGCCGCCGGGGATGAAGCGCTCGCCGCCTCACCGCTCGATGGATTCCGCGAAATGGCGGTGGTCATTCACGCCCGTGGCTGCGGGATCAGCGAGGCAAACGAGGATTTGTTAGCAGAGGCGGTCCGCGTGGCCAGACAGGCCGACGTCGTCGTGCTGGTGCTCGGCGAGAGCTGGCAGATGAGCGGCGAGGCCGCCAGCCGGACGGACATCCGCCTACCTGAATGCCAGCGGGAATTAGCGAGGCACATTCTGCAAACTAGCACCCCCTGCGTGCTCGTCACGATGAGCGGACGCCCGCTAGAGCTGACATGGGAGGACTCGCGGTTTCCCGCCATCCTCCAGGCGTGGGCGCTCGGAACAGAAGGCGGTCACGCGCTGGCGGAGGTGGTTTTCGGCGACGCCGCGCCGGTCGGAAAACTCACGATGGGCTTCCCCCGCAGCGTCGGCCAGCTGCCGATGACTTACCGTCAGAAACCCACCGGCCGCCCCTTCGACGCGGCGGTGCAATATTCCTCCAAGTATCTCGACGCGCCAAACGACGCGCTCTATCCGTTCGGCCACGGCCTGACTTACGGGAAATTCCGCCACGGCGCGGTGGGCATCGACTCGCCGGAAATGCAGCCGGGCGGGACGGTCACCGTCTCGGCGGAGATCACCAACCTCAGCGCGCATCCAGCGACGGAAACGCTGCAACTCTACCTCCGCGACCTCGTCGCCTCGGTCAGCCGCCCGCTGAAGGAACTGCGCGGCTACCAGCGCGTCACGCTCGCCGCCGGCGAGTCACGGGCGGTTTCCTTCCTCATCACCGACGCGGACCTGAGCTTCCCGGGGCGCGATTTCACGCCAGTGGTCGAGCCGGGGGATTTCGAGGCGATGATCGGCCCGAGCTCCGCGGAGCTGCGGTCGGTGAGGTTTGTGCTGGGTAATTGACCCGCCGCGCCTTGCTTTCACGCCAGGAGAGGATTCCATACCTTTTCGAACCCGAAGCCTTTGAAGTCTTTCACATTCGCTGTGGCAAGCTTGGTGACGCCGTGATGCCGCAGGGTGACAGCTAGCCGGGCGTCGATGATTTGTCGAAATCCGGACTTCGTCTCAGAGGCCCATTTCCACAAATGGGAGGACACCCTCGCATCGTAGTCAACACAGCGCCAAAGCGGATTGGTTTTCATGGCTTGGCAGTAATCCGCCGCTTCCCGGGCAGTGTAGGGTTTTAGAAAAATAGCCCCGTTGCGCAACTGCATGTAGAGTTCCACCAACACCAACTCGCAAACCACGAACTCATCCTCCAACGAGTCCAATTCAGAGAAAAATTCACGGGCCTTCGCGTGATTCAGCGAGTCTGGATCGGCAGCATGGATGAAGAGGTTCGTGTCAGCGGTGATCATGGTTGATTCATCTGAAAGCGGTTCTCGATGGCAGATGCCTCCGCTTTCACGGAAGAAGGATCGACGAGATGTCCGCCGCTGCCTCGCAATACCGGCATTTTCCAAGGTGTGGCCTCGGGAGCCGCCTCCGGGCAGCTCATGACATAAATTTCCATGCCGCGCCGGATCACCTCCGCCACGGAGATATCGCGCACTTGGGCGATGCTGCGGAGCCGGCCAAAAAGGGGTTCAGGCAGTTGAATTTGAGTTCTGGTCACGGATATAATCTAATGTCAGCATGAGATTGTCGTCAAAGGCATTTTTGCGCTCTCTTGCGGCTTTTTGCGACTAAAAATCTTCAGACTGCTTTGATGCTTCAGCCACCCGGACCTTTTCCCTTTGCCTTGCCGCGGGAATGGCTTACCAAGAGCCCCCGCCGCATGAGATTGTTCCGCATCCTTACTTTTAAAGAACTGAAGGGGTATTTCCTGACCCCGTTCGGCTGGGTCGTTCTGGCCTTCGTCACGATCATGCAGGGCGTCTCGCTGTCCACGGCGATGAAGGGGTTCCGCGACACGCCGGTGCGCGACAGCCTGGTTTACGTGACCTTCCACACGCCGCTGTTCTGGTTCTATTTCCTGTTCATTTTCCCGCTGATCACCATGCGACTGTTCTCCGAGGAGGAGCGCTCGGGGACTTTGGAAACGCTGCTCACCGCGCCGGTGCGGACCTGGCAGGTGGTGTTTTCAAAATACGCGGCGGCCATGATTTTCTACACGGTGCTGTGGATTCCGGGGCTCGTTCAGTTCAAAATGTTCGAATGGTTGACGGATCTTCCGCCCGCCTGGACGCCCGGCGCGCTCGGCGGGGCGTTCACCGTGGTGATGCTGATGGGCGCGGCGTTCACCGCCATCGGCTGCCTGGCCTCGGCGCTGACATCGAGCCAGATCATCGCGGGGATTTTCACCATCGGGCTGCTGGTCATCCAGTATTTCATGGGATTCGTCACCATCATCTGGGGCGAGTCGTTCGCGGGCGCGGCGTTCTTCCATTACATTTCCTCACAGCAACATCTGCATTATTTCGCCAGCGGGTTGTTCGACACGCGGCCGGTGGTTTATTTCCTGAGCCTCGCCGTCTTCGTGCTGTTCCTGACCTATCAAGTCGTCGATTACCGCCGCTGGCGCCGTTGAGTTTCCTGATTTTTTCCTCATGTCCGATCCTTCCTCCGAGCCCCAGGCAAAACCCGCACGCCCGCTGAACCGCTGGGGACTGGGCACGCTTTCCGTGCTCCAGATCGTCTTGCTCGCGATCATCCTCATCGCGCTAAACTACCTGGCAGCCCATCATTTCACCCGCGTGGATCTCAGCCGCGAGGCGGCTTACACGCTCTACCCTGCCACCCGGAACTACCTCAAAAACAAGGCCGTCAGCGAGCGCGGGACGCCGATCAAGTGGATCATGGCCTTCCGCCGGAGCTCGCCGTTTTACGAACGGGTGCGGGCCCTCGCCGAGGAATACGCGCGCCTTTCCGAGGGCAAGATCCAGTTGGAAATCGTCGATCCGCTCCGCAGTTCCGACCGCACGCAGGAGGTGACCGCCGCTTACGGGCTGCCGCTCACCAAGGACCTCATCATCATGGACGCGCGGGCCGACGACGGGCCGGTCTCCACCGAGGACAAGAACGGCAACCGCATCCTGCACCCTAACGTCAAGCTCATCGTCGCCGACGACATGGCTGTTTACAGCACCGCCGATTCCCAGCGGAAGATCACCGGCTTCCAAGGCGAGGACGTGCTAACCGCCCGCCTGGTCGAGTCGATCGAAGGCCGGGCGCGCAAGATGGTTTTCCTCGCGGACAAGAGCCGGATCGATGCCGAGGGCGAGAATTCCGCGGCGAAAGCGCTGCTCGACACCCTGCGCTTTCAAAACGTCGATCTCCAGGGCATCCATCTATCCGGCCTCGCGGAAATCCCCGCCGATGTCGAAGGCGTCGCGCTGGTGGCCCCCAAATACGATCTCACCGACGCCGAGCTAGCGGTTCTGGAAAAATACTGGAGCACCCCGCGGGCCGCCATGCTGGTGCTACTCGAACCCGGCGACACCCTGCCGAAGTTGCGGACCTTCCTCCGCGGCAACGGCATCACGCCGCGGCGCGACCGGGTGATTTCCCTCGTGGACAAAAACATCGACACCACCGCGCGCGGCATCTTCACGGCCGGCGTGGATTTCACCAAGGACTTCGCCGGCCAAGCGACCGTGTTCGAGGGCTCGACCTCATCGCTCGAAGTGCGCGAAGGCGCGGAGGATTTGATGAACCGGCAGATTAACCCCATCGGCCTGATCCAGGCGGCGGCGGGATTCTGGGGCGAGACGAAATTCGGCGAGAAAAATACCAGCTTCAATGAAAAGGAAGACACCAAGCCGCCTTTCTATCTGGCCGCCTGCGTCACCCGCGGAGCCGCCAGCGACGACCGCTTCGCCGCCGCCACCTCGCGGATGGTGGTCATCGCCAACACCGATTTCCTCGATCCCAAACAACAGCGCGCGGAGAACATCGACTTCCTCGCCTCCTCCGTGAACTGGCTGATGGACCGCCAGTCGCTCGCCGGCATCGGCCCGCGCTCGCTCCGCACCTACAAGATGCCCCTGCTCGACGCGCAGGTCTCCTTCATCAACCGGGTGAACCTGTTCTTCCTGCCCGCCTTCCTGATGCTGGCGGGAGCCTTCGTCTGGTCCTCGCGCCGCGCCTAACTTGCCATGCGCTCACTCGGCTTCACCCTCATCCTCGCGCTGTTAGCCATCCTCGTTTGCGGGCTGGCGGGCTGGCAGTGGAAGGAAGGGAACTTCAACTCCGTGCTCGGCGCGCCCCCCGTCCCGCCCGGCGGGCGGATCTATTCCGCATTCACTCCGGGCGAGGTGAAGCACATCGAGATCTCGCGCAACGGGGTCATCGCCAGCTTCGACCTCCGCGAAAACGGCTGGCAAGCCACGCTGCCATGGCAGGACCGCATGGACCCGCGCGCCGCCGTCAGCATCATCAATTTCACCCTCGGCCTGCGCGTCGAGGACTTCGCCGGCCGCGATGACATCGACGAACAGAAAGCCGGCCTCCGCGAGGGCGGCGTGAACATCCGGCTGGAAGGGAAAGGCCACACTCCGCTGGCGAGATACAAAATGGGCCGCGTCACCCCGTGGCTCGCCACCGTCAAGGACATCGAAAAACCCGTACCCACCGTTTTCATACAGCCCCGCGACGAGGGCCGCAAACGCTTCATCTACTCCTGCACCGGCGACATTTCCCCGCTCTTCAAGGACGGATTGAAATTTCTCCGTGACCATCGTCCGTTTTATTTCAATCCCATCGCCCTCCAGAAAATCCGCATCCGCGCCGAGCAAGGCGAGCTCACCCTCGGCCGGGAAACCCCGAAAAGCCCGTGGCGCGTCGTCAAGCCGCTCGACCTCGCCACCGATCCCGCGGCCATCAAATCGCTGATCGAAGGGCTCTACGAACTGCAGGCGGTGAAAGTCTCCGACCGCGCCTCGGTCACCCTCCCGACCCATGGCACGCTCGCCAAATCCGGACAAATCGCCCTCACCTCGTTCGGTTCGGATGCCGAGTCGGTGCTGGAAATCTTCCCTCGCGAGACCCCCGAGGCACGCGACGTGCGGGCTTCTATCAGCGACCGCCCGGACACCATCTTCAGCCTGCCGCTCAAGCCCGAGCCGAACCTCGTCTCTCTGGCAGACCTGCCGCTTGCCATCAACGACCTGCGCGACGCCACCCTCACCAATCTCAACATCCAATCCCTGCGCGGCATCCTGATCCAGCCCGCCACCGGCGCGGAAATCCTCATCTCACGCACGCCCCCGCAACCGTGGACTGCCAGCATCGACGGCAAATCGCAGGAAGCTAACGAAGAGCGCCTTTTCACCCTGCTCAAGGCGGTCACCGAAGGCCGCGCCATCGGCTTTGAGACCGACGCCGCCACCGACTCCACCCCCTGGGGACTGCACCGGCCGTTTTTGAAACTCAGCTTCCTCGGCAAGGACAACCAGGCGATCAACCTCGCCTTCGGTATCGACGCCAAAGGCGGCTATTTCGCTAACCGCCTCGGCACGCCGACGGTGATGCGCGTGGATCAATCGCTCGTTAGCTCCATCGCCGTGCGCCCTTACGAGTGGCGGCCGGCGCGGCTCTGGTCGCTCGACCGGGTCAACCTCATGGCCATCGAGCGCAAGTCCGGCACCGAGCCGCCGCTGATGCTGCGCTATGATTTCAACAAGGAGGAATGGACCGCCAGCCGAGACAGCAAGGACATCACCCCGTCGCTCGATCCGGCGCGGGCGAACTACATGTTAGGAATCCTCGAAGCACTCAAAGTCAACCGCTGGCTCTCTCCCGACGACGAGTCCGCCGCCAAGGCGCTGCTCAGCCCGACCCTCACCTTCAAGGTCATCGAAAAAAGCACCAACGACACCGGCGACTTCACCGGGCTCGTCAGCCGCGAGATCACGCTCGCGCCCGGCAGCGCCGGCGCGAACCCCGCGTTTTATTACGGCCGCCTCAACTCCGATGCCCATCCGTTCCTGCTCGACCGCGACACCTACGGCAAGCTCGCCACGGACCTGTTCGAAAAGGAGTAGGCTCACGCTTCACGCGTGCCGCGTGGTGAAGAAGATTTCCATCCGGTGGTGGAGATCGTCGTAGAAGCGCTTCTTGATCGCTTCGAAGGCGGCGAGCTTGTCGCTCTCCGCAAGACCGATGGATTGCTCCTCAAGCCTCATTTTCTCGGCGAAGGATTTTTCCATCTCGACGAGGGAGTCGAGAAACTCGCGGGCGGCGCGGGTGTGCTCGACGCCGTCGACGAGCGCGTTTTCCAGGCGGGAATTCCGGGTGACGGCGATGAGATTGCCGCTGGATAGTTGGTCCATGTAGCGCGTGCGGCTCTGGCGGAAGGCGCGGTGCTCGGTGTCGAAGGTGATTTCATCGCGGTCCACCAGCGAATCGTAGGGACCGGCCTTGGTGAAAAATTTCACGATCAACGGGATGGTGTCCACCAGCATGAAGAGCAATGTCAGGACGATGTAAGTAAAGAACGCGAACTGCCCGCCTTCGTTGCCGGCCTTGAAAAGCGCGTGGAGTGCGAGCGTCTGGGTGAGGATGTCGCGGCGGGGTTCGGCGCGCAGCGCGGCGAGGCGGTTAGCCTCCTCTGTGGCCACGGCGGCGAGCTCGCCATGCACGCGGTTGAGCTCGGCGAGACGGGTGTCGATCTGCTGCTTGATGGTGCCGCGGAGTGAATTCTGTTGAGTGACGAATTGGTCGGCCTGGTCGTTTTCGACTTTCTGTTTGAGTCCGGCGACGCGCTCGGCTTCGGTTTTGTTCGCGGCGGCGATTTCCGCGAGCTTGGTTTCGAAGAGCTGGATGGCGGCCCCTTCCGCTTGGCGCGACTGGGTCTGGAGGGTGGATTTCTCGGCGGTGAGGTGTTCGAGCAGGCCGCCGAGGCGCTTGGATTCCTCGCGGCGCGGTTCGAGTTGGGCGGAGCGGATCGAGCGGGCGCGCGGGCCTTCGCCGCGCATGCCGGAGCGCTGGCCGTTGAGCTCGCTCTCGAACTCGGCCTGCCAGAAACCGAGCTCGGTCTGGAGCTTGGCATATTGCGGCGAGAACTCGGAGGATTGTTTTTCGATCACCGCCAGGCGCTCGCGGAACGGCGCAGTGCCCTCGTCGATGGCGGCCTTCAGCTCGGTCTGCTGCTCTGCGGTGAGGCCGGGAATGGCGGACTTGGCGTCCTCGTTTTCCTGAAGGATGAAGCGCGCCTGGTAGGATTCGTTCCACTTGGCGCGCTGCTCGGCGAGCGCGGTTTCCAAGATGGTGACCTGGCTGCGGACTTTTTCCTTCTCCGCCTGGAAACCCGCGCGGACGACTTCGATTTCCGCCGCGCGGTCTTTTTCGATCACTGAGGATACCGTGTCGCGAAATAACAGCAGCACCAGCGGGTGGGCGATGGTAATCCCCATCAAAATGGCGACGACGAGGCGCAGGGAAAATTGCGAGAGCTTGCGGAAACCCGACGCATAAGCCCGGTAGCCGGCGAGCAGCGCGCGGTCGATGGTGAGGATGATGAAAGCCCACACCGCCGCGACCGGATAAATGACGCGGGCGTTGTCGGTGAGCGTCGAGAGCGTGTAGGCGCACGCGATGAAGGCGAACGCGCAAGGCACCAGCACGGTGGCTCCGAAGGCGACGTATTTTCGCTGCTCCCATGCCGGGCATTGTTCGAGAGTTTCGGTGCCGGCGCCGGAGAGCCAGAAGAACGCGCGTTTGATGGAGTGCATGGATTTTGGAGAGCTAAGCGGATACTACTTGCGGGATTTGCGGGACATTTCAATTTTCGTTTGGAATCATGATTCACCTGAATACCAATTTCCTGGTGGATCGGGTGATCGTCGGGTCGCCCGGCGGCTTGAAAATTTCCGCATGGCTGAAGGCGGGGAAATCCGTGGCAACCAGCGCGGTCGCGTGGTCGGAATTTTGCAACGGCCCGCTCTCGAAGGCGCAAAAAGACGCTGCGTTCGCGGTGTTGGATCGGCAAATCACCGACTTCACCTGGCGGGCCGCCGCGATCGTTTCCGCCGCGCCGCTGGCCACATTCAATGCGGAGAATTTCCAGCGCTTGGTGCCGTTCGGCCTGCGGCTCGAAGGTTGAGATTGCCGGATGCGCGGGGGCATCTAGTCTCCGGCAAATGCTGAACCGCTTTTACGGAGCTTTTGACACGGAGCGGCGCTCGGGTGCTTGCGACGGGTCTGACTATCGGACCCCTTTCCAGATCGACCGCGACCGCGTGCTGCACACGCCCACCTTCCGCCGCTTGCAGAACAAAACGCAGGTTTTCTGGAGCGGTGAGTATGATTTCTACCGGACCCGGCTGACGCACTCGCTCGAAGTCGCGCAGATCGGCAAGTCGATTTCCTACTGGTTGAAAAGCCAGCCGGACGGCCCGCTCGGGGACGACTTCTTCATCGATCCGGATCTGGTGGAGGCGATCTGCCTTTCACACGATCTCGGGCATCCGCCCTTCGGCCATGCGGGTGAGCGGACCTTGAACCACCTGATGCGCGGCCACGGCGGCTTCGAGGGCAACGCGCAGACCCTGCGCTTGCTCACCGAGCGGATTTTCTCCGCCAAGCGCGCCGGCATGGACCCCACGCGGGCGTTTCTCGACGGCGTGCTGAAATACAAATCGCTGTGGGCCGAACTCGGGAACCAACCGGAGCACCACTTCATTTACGACAACCAGCACGCCCACCTCGACTGGGCGATGGGTGGAAACGACTTCCCTCAGGAACTCACGCCCGGCAAGACGCGCGACAAGTTCAAGTCCATCGAGTGCCAGGTAATGGATTGGGCGGACGACACCGCCTACTCGCTCAACGACCTATCCGACAGCGTGCGCGCTGGATTTCTCAACATCGAGAAAATCGAAGGCTGGGCGGAAAAGCACAACGAGCCCGCCGGCGAAGACACGCCGCTCGGCGACCTGATGCGGGCGATCCGCCGCAAGCGCGTCGATCCATTCGTCGGCAAGCGCATCGGGAAATACATTCAGTCCACCCGCTTGGAAACGGACGTCAATTTCCTCAGCGCCTCGACCAACCGCTACCGCTTCCGGCTGGCCATCGACGAGTCGGTGGAGGCCGAGTCCAGGATGTTCAAGCGCCTCGCGTTCGAGGTTGTTTTCCTTTCGCCGCAACTCAAGCAGCTGGAGCACAAGGGCAGCCGGATGCTGCGCCAGCTGTGGGAAGTTCTCGGCGAGCGCTACATTTCCCAACAGAGAATCGACGGCCAGGATTTCCAACTCCTCCCCGCAGACACCGCTGCGGAAATCGCCGCAGCCCCGGACGAGGCGACGCGCGCGCGACTGGTCTGCGATTTCCTCTCAGGCATGACCGACGGCTACGCCGCGAGAACCTACAAGCGCCTGTTCTCGCCGGACTTCGGATCGATCGGGGATCTGGTCGGGTGAGGTCTTCACCTCCAAAGGCCGCCACCTCTGCTCCGCCTGCCACCAGCGCCGCTTCCGCCAGACCGCCGATTGGATCGCAACCGCCGTCTGCCACGAAGTCCCGCACCGCCAATTCGTCTTCACCATGCCAAAGATCCTGCGCGACTCAGTCTCTCGAAGAATCATTGCTGATTTTTGAAGTGACCTAATCCTGCCCCTGAAGGCTTCGACCAACGCCCGGCGTGGCAGGCACCCGAAGTCCATTTGGACGACGGCCGGACTCCGGTTCTCGAATACTCCTGACGGGCAGAAGCCCACCCGCCAAAAACCGCCGCCAAGTGAATGGCTGGGCATTCTTGATACCCGCCCGCCCGCCGAAATCGCCGCCTTGCTGATAGCTGGCGACGAGCGGGCGATCCGGCTGCGCCAGAGCAGCCCCTTCGCCGGCATCCTCTCACCGCAAGAAATCTGGGCCATCAAACGAAGCCATGCAACGGCATGAACTCGCCGTTTCAAAACTGGTAGCCGGACGGGAAAAGGATCTCGATTTCCTCATTGAAATGGTCCGCAACCACTTGCTCGACGAAGACACCATCCTCCAACGGATCCCCATGCTTCCCGCTACCGGGACAACCACGGCGGACCTGCGGGAGCGGTGGAACAGAATCGTCAACAAGGCTCGGAAAACGCCATGAACCCGGGCACCGCGTCCCTCGGGATCCCTCCGGAAACAACTTGATCCAAAACATCAGCTCCCCGGGATGGAGGGTGCGGTCCGCTTGCCGATGAAATGTGAAAGATCAGCCTTTTCAGACTCTCGTTTCCCTTCACATTGGCCTCGCGAACAAGAGTGTCCGCGCTCCTTATCTCAGCTCCTCATGCGCATCCGGAAAAAGCCACTCGCACTCGTTGCTCTAGCAGTCGTCGCCGCCGCTGCCGCATTCCTCGTCGTCCGCCATTTCAACCCCGCCACCCCGCAGGAACAGCCGGTGGCGATGATCGCCCCCGACGCACCCGTCCTCGCACCCGAGGACGAAGTCCACGCCAAATACGCCGGTTCCGAATCCTGCAAAAAGTGCCACGCCGCCGCGTTTGAAAAATGGCACGGCTCCAACCACGGCCGCGCCGAGCGCCTCGTCACCAAGGACGAGGACTACAAGGCCTTCGAGCCGAAACAAACCCTCGTCCATGGCAAGGACACTTCGGAAGCCTTCGTCGATGCCGACGGCCTGGCGAAAATCCTCACGCAGGGCCTCGACAAACAACGCCACGCCTACCCGGTCGTCCGCGTCATCGGCAACAATCCGCTGCGCCAGTTCCTCATCCCCGCGCCCGGCGGCCGGATGCAGACTTGCGACGTCACCCTCGACCCGGCCAAGAACGAATGGTTCGACGTTTTCGGCGATGAAGACGAGCGCGCCCCCGGCGACTGGGGCCACTGGACCGGCCAGGGCATGAACTGGAACGCGATGTGCGCCGCCTGCCACAACACCCGCCTGCGGAAAAACTACGAACCCCAGACCAACAGCTATCACACCACCATGGCCGAGATGAGCGTGGGCTGCGAATCCTGCCACGGCCCTATGAAAGACCACGTCGAGTGGCAGGAAAAGCCGCCGCTCGACGCCAAAAAGGACCCCACCATTTCCAAGCCCTCCCGTGACCAGGTCATGGAAACCTGCGCCGCCTGCCATGCCCGCCGCGCGGAACTCACCGGCGACCTCATCCCCGGCGAGTCGTTTTACGACCACTTCAGCCTCACCGTCACCGACGAGACCGACATCTATCACCCCGACGGCCAGGTGCGGGACGAGAACTACGAGTTCGCCTCGTTTCTATCCAGCCGCATGCACCACGCCGGGGTGCGTTGCGTCGATTGCCACGACCCCCACTCCAACAAGAACATCGTCAAGGGCAACCAGCTCTGCATGAACTGCCACACCGCGCCGCGGGCGGACTACCCCACCGCCCCCGTCATCGATCCCACCGCCCACAGCCACCACGGCGCGGACAGCACCGGCAACCAGTGCATTTCCTGCCACATGCCGGTCACCACCTACATGCAGCGCCACCCGCGCCACGACCACAGCTTCAGCATCCCCGATCCCAAACTGACCAAGGAGTTCGGCGTCCCTAACGCCTGCAACAAATGCCACACTGACAAGGACGCCGACTGGGCGATCGCGGCTAGCAGGAAATTCTACGGCGACAAGCCCGACCGCCCCTCGCGCACCCGCGCGCTCACCGTGGCCAACGCCCGCCGCGGGGATCCCGCCGCCCGCGGGCAGCTCATCAAGATGCTCGCCACCGAGGAAATCCCCGCGTGGCAAGCCACCGCCTGCCATCTGTTGGAACGCTGGGTGATGGACCCCGCCGTCACCCAGGCGCTGCTCGGCCAGCTCGCCCACACGAGCCCGCTCGTCCGCGAGGCCGCCGTCCGCACGCTCGGTCAGCAGGCGCGTGCTAACAACACCAGCGTCCGCGGCGCCGTCCAGCCGCTGTTGGAAGACCCGGTCCGCTCCGTCCGCGTCGCCGCCGCGTGGGCGCTGTGCGACACGCTCGACCTCGCCTCGCGCGCCGGCCGCGAGCTCGTCCACATGCTCGACATCAACGCCGACCAACCCACCGGCCGGATGCAGCTCAGCCAGTTCGCCATGCTGCGCGGCGACAACGCCAGCGCCATCCGCCAGATGCGCAAGGCCATCGAATGGGATCCGAATTCACCGCCCTTCCATCACGATCTCGCCATCCTGCTAAGCACCACCGGCGACTCCGCCGGCGCGGTCAAGGCGCTGAGGGAAGCCATCCGCCTCGATCCGGAAAATCCGGAATACCATTACAAGCTCGCCCTTGCGCTGAGCGAAAACGGCACGACGGCGGAGACCATCGCCGAGTTGGAAAAAACCGTGAAGCTCGATCCCGGCTACGCCCGCGCCTGGTACAACCTCGGCCTCGCCCGCAACGGCATGGGCCAGCCGCAGGAAGCCATCGCCGCGCTGCTCCAGGGCGAGGCCGCCGATCCTAACGATTCGGCGGTTCCCTACGCCCGCGCCACCATCCACGCCCGCCTCGGCCAGCGGGACGAGGCCCTCGCCGCCGCCACCCGCGCCCTCCAGCTCCGCCCGGATTTTCCCGAGGCCATGCAGCTCATCCGGACCCTTTCCCGCTAAATCATGCCCCTTTCCGGTTTACACCACGTCGCCGTGATTTGCTCCGACTATCCGGAGTCGAAGCGGTTTTACACAGAGTTACTGGGCTTGCGAATCATCTCGGAAATCTACCGGGAAGAGCGGGAGTCCTACAAACTCGATTTGGAAATCCCCGGCGGGGCACAAATCGAGTTGTTCTCATTTCCGGCGGCACCCGTCCGGCTTTCCTATCCCGAAGCCTGCGGGCTGCGGCATCTCGCGTTCAAGGTTAGCGATCTGGACCACCAGGCGGCAGGACTGATAGAAAAAGGCGTGGGCGTGGAGGAAATCCGGACCGATCCCCTGACCGGCAAACGCTTCACGTTTTTCGCCGACCCGGACGGTTTGCCGATCGAGCTTTACGAAGAATGAAGCGGACGCTTACTCCTCCTCGAACTTGCGGCTGATGAGGTCGCCGAGTGCTTCGAGCGCGGCGTCGGCATCGGTGCCGTCCGCGCTGATGGAGATGACCGAACCGTTGCCGGCGGCCAGCATCATGAGGCCCATGATGCTCTTGCCATCGACCTCCTCGCCATCCTTTTCAACGAAGATGTCGGACTGGAAGCGGTTGGCCGTTTTGACGAATTGCGCGGCGGGGCGGGCGTGGATGCCGAGCTTGTTGAGAATGGTGTAGTCTTTTTGGGCCATGGGAAAAGGCTTGCGCCGGGCGGAATGTAGAAAGGGAAACGGACAGCTCCAAGGCAAAAGTTGCGGAACAATTCCCACCCTCCAAACGCCGGAAAAACAAAGAGCCAGCCCGGTTTTCACGGGCTGGCTCTTTTGAAAAACGAATCTTCGCGACCGATCAGGGAAGCAGGTTGATCGCGCGGGATTGCTTGATCGCGTTGTTGATCTTGCGGTGCAGTTTCGCGGAAACTCCGGTGACGCGGCGCGGAAGGATCTTTCCGGTTTCGGTCGTGAACTTGGTGAGAAGCTCCGGGTTGGTGGCGACGACCTGGTCGGCCGGAATGTCGTGACGGCGACGCGTCATCCGACGGTTCGCCTTACGGAAGTTGATACGGCGCTGAATTGTTTTTGGCTCGGACATGGGAAATGGGGCGGAGTGCGCGGTTAGCGGAGTTCGCGGTGAAGGGTGCGGCGCTTGAGGAAGTGATTGAATTTCACTTTCTCGAGGCGACCTGGCGTACGGAGGCTCTTTTTGTTACGCGTGGTGACGTAACGTGAGGTCGGCTTGCCCTCGGCTTTCGCTTCGGTGCATTCTAGGATGATAATCTCGCGTGGCATGACTTGTGGGGCGCGGACTTTGCTTTAATCGTCGTCTTCGTCAAGAGAAACTGTTTCAGAATCTTCATCTTCGGCGTATTTGCCTCCGCTGAAGCCCACTTCATTGGACGGACGGAAGCGGCGGTTGCCGTATTCCTTCTCCCATTGGCCCTGGCATTCGACCGTGAGTCGGGCAAACGGGATGGCTTCGAGACGGGCTTGGGGAATCTTGCGGGCGGACATTTCACAAATGCCGTAGGAGCCCTGCTTGATCCGATAGAGCGCCTGCTCGATTTCATAAAGCGCGTCCTGCTCCTTCGCGAGGACGGAGAGGGCGAAGTCGCGGTCGTAGGCATCGCTGCCGGCGTCGCCCTGGTGCTGGCCGCTGCCGGATGCCTCGGAGCCTTCCGGCGCGTTGCGGATGGTGTCGCGGGCCATGCCGGAAACGGCGTCCACGAGGTCGTCGCGGAGGTCGAGGAGGCGCTGGCGTTGTTTCTGGACGAAGGTGCCGCTGTGGGTGCCGTTGCTGCCGGGAGTGACCGGACCGTCCGAATGCGTCGGCGCGGCCTTGGGCGGAACGAAGGGCGGCCTGACCGGCGCGGGAGGCGCGGGGAAATCAACGACGGAGGAGCGGGGCTTGGTGGCAGGCACCTTTTTCGCGGGTGCGGCCGGCTTGACCGGTTCCACCGCCACGGCTTTCGGAGCTTTCACTTCCTTCGCAGCCGGCTTGGCGACCTCCTTGGCTGGCGGGGAAACTTTTTTGACGGGCTTCTCGGCGGCGGCCTTTTTCAGAGGCGCAGCTTTTTTCAGAGGCGCGGCTTTCGGAGCCGGAGCCGGCTTTTTGGCAGGAGCCGGCCTTTTCACGGCTTTAGGATCGGGCTTTTTGGCCACCGGAGCGGGCTTCTTCGCGATCGGCACGGGCTTTTTCACCGCTTTGGCAACGGGCTTCTTCGCCACTGCCGCGGGCTTTTTCACCACTTTGGCAACGGGCTTCTTCGCCGCTGGCGCAGGTTTCTTGGCCGCTTTGACAACAGGCTTCGAGGACTTGACGACGGGCTTCGCTTTCCCCTTTTGGGGCGCAGGTTTTGAGGTGGTTTTCTTCGCGGCCATGGCGCAGAGATGAGGATGCGGGTGATGGAGAAATTTCGCCGCTCTACCCGAAATGCAATTTCGGCGACGTGACGAGCGCGGTGGGTTAGCCCGTGATCCACACTCCAGCAAGCGGAAACTTCACGCCCTGCCAAAATAAGTGATTCGTCAGGATTTAGGCAGGAGGCTTGAAATGCCTGAGCGGGTCATTAAGGTGCGGCCCCGCCATGCAGCTCAGCGCCATCGTCGAAGCCCTTTTAATCGCCTCCCAAAATCCCCTGCCATCCGAGGAGATCGCCCGGTTGGTGCGCGCCCGCGTCGCCGAGGCGGAGGACGTGAAAATCCGCGAGACCGAGGAGGGACAGGAAGCCCCCGCCCTGCCGGACTGGTTGCTCGCCCTCGCCGCGACATCCGCGGAAAAAGTCACGGCTGCCATCGCGGAGTTGAACCACGCCTATCAGGAGAGCCAGCGCGCCTTCACCGTCATCGAGCGCCCGAAAGGCTGGAAAGTCTTCACCCGCATTGAATACGGCGAGTTCGTCCGCCAGCTTTTCCCCGGCCGCAAACCCGAGCGGATGAGCGGCCCGGCGATGGAAACCCTCGCCATCATCGCCTACCGCCAGCCCATCACCAAGGCCGCCATCGAGGCGGTCCGCGGCGTCGCTTGCGACGGGATGATCCAGAAACTCCTCGACCGCGACCTGATCCGCATCGGCGGCCGCGCGGAACTGCCGGGCCGCCCGCTGCTTTACGAAACGACGGACCTCTTCTTCGAACATTTCGGCATCCGCTCCATCGACGACCTTCCCAACGCCACGGAACTCCGCAAGGTGAAGCTGCCCGAGCCCGCACAAGCGCCCGCACCCGCCGCCGATTCCGAGCAGCAACTCGCCCTCGGCGCGGTCGGCATCCCCGCCGCCGCCGCGGGCGACGAATCCTCCACCGACTCCTAACTTCCCCATTTCTCCCGTGAATCTCGACGACATCCGCAGCCAGATCGACACCATCGATCACGACCTGCTCGACCTGCTCTCCCGCCGCGCCGATCTCGTCCACGAAGTGGGCTTGGTGAAAAAGCGCGACAACCTGCAAATTTACGCCCCCGAGCGCGAGGAAGCGCTGCTCCGCAGGCTCATCGAGATGAACCAAGGCCGCCTGCCGGAGAAATCGATCCGGGCCATTTACCGGGAAATCATGTCCGCCGCGCTCGCGCTGGAGGACGACCTGACCATCGCCTACCTCGGCCCGGAGGGAACTTGGACGCACCAGGCCGCGATCAAAAAGTTCGGCCACTCGGTGAATTACTCCGCGCAGCCGAACTTCTCCGACGTCTTCGACCAGGTCGCCCGCCGCGCCGCGAACTACGGCGTGGTGCCGATCGAGAACTCCACCGAAGGCGCGGTCTCGCACACGCTCGACCTGTTCGTGGACTCGCCGCTGCACATTTGCGCGCAGATCCTGCTGCGGATCGAAAACGGCCTGATGGCGGCGATCCCGCGCTCGGAAATCAAGACGCTCTAGTCGCACCCGCAGGTGTTCGGCCAGTGCCGCGCGTGGATTCTGAGAAATTTCCCGGAGGCGGATCTCGTCGAGGTTTCCTCCACCACCAAGGCCGCGCAGATCGCCCGCGACCAGGCCGCCCACGGAGCCGCCGCGCTCGGCGGCCCGCTCGCCGCGGAAATGTACGGGCTCACGCTGCTGGAGGAATCCATCCAGGACCGCGCCACCAACACCACCCGCTTCCTCGTCATCGGCGAGAAGCCCTGCCCGCCCACCGGCAACGACCGCACCTCCATCCTGTTCGCCATCCACGACCGCCCCGGCTCCCTGGTCAAAGCGCTCCAGGCCTTCGACCAGTTCCACATCAACCTGTCGAAAATCGAGTCCCGCCCGTCCAAGCGCAAGGACTGGGAATACATCTTCTACGTCGATCTCGCCGGCCACTGCGACGACGCGAAAGTCGCCGAAGCCCTCGAAGAACTCGGCAAGCACTGCTCGCTCGTCAAACTCCTCGGCTCCTACCCGGACGCGGGGGAATGAATTTGCTGAAAATTCGATGCATTGCAGGCTAGCCTTCTCGAAACAAAGCTGAGTAGCATCCCGCCGCATGAACGGAACAGTGGAATTGATCATCGATGGCAAGCCTCTCACGCTGCCGACAGTTGTAGGAACTGAAGGGGAAGTCGGAATCGACATCGGCACCCTTCGCAGCAAGACCGGCGCGATCACGCTCGATCCCGGCTACGGCAACACCGGCGCCTGCAAGAGCGCGATCACCTTCATCGACGGCGAAAAGGGCATCCTCCAATACCGCGGCTACGACATCGCCGAACTCGCGCAGAAAAGCACCTTCATCGAGACCGCCTACCTCCTGATCTACGGCGAGCTCCCCACCCCTTCCCAACTCGGCGAGTTTTCCGGCCTGCTCACGGACAACGAGATGCTCCACGAGGGCATGCGCCACCATTTCGAAGGATTCCCGCCCACCGCCCACCCGATGGCGATCCTTTCCTCGATGATCAACGCGGCGTCCTCCTATCATCCGAACCTGATCCACGCGCGGGAAGAGCGCTTCCCCTACCACGCCGCGCGCCTGATCTCCCAAGTCCGCACCATCGCCGCCTTCTCCTACCGCAAAGCCCACGGACTGCCATCCATCTATCCGAAAACCACCCTCACATACACCGAGAACTTCCTTCACATGATGTTCTCGTATCCGGGTGAGGACTGCGAATTGAAGCCGGAAATCGTCAAGGCGCTCGACCTGATTTTCCTGCTTCATGCCGACCACGAGCAGAACTGCTCCACCTCCACCGTGCGGATGGTCGCCTCCAGCCGCGCCAACCTTTTCGCCTCCGCCTCCGCCGGCGTCTGCGCCCTCTGGGGTCCGCTCCACGGCGGCGCCAACCAAGCCGTCCTCGAAATGCTCGAGGAAATCCATAAGGAAGGCGACGACGGCACCAAGTTCCTCAACGAGGTCAAAAACAAGACCGGCAACCGCCGCCTGATGGGCTTCGGCCACCGCGTTTACAAGAATTTCGACCCTCGCGCCGTCATCATCAAGGAGCAGTGCGACAAGGTGCTCGCCCAGCTTCACGTCTCCGATCCGCTGCTCGACATCGCCAAAAAACTCGAGGAAATCGCCCTGCACGACGAATACTTCGTCTCCCGCAAGCTCTACCCGAACGTCGATTTCTACAGCGGAATCATCATGCGCGCCATCGGCATCCCGATGGACATGTTCACCGTGCTCTTCGCCATCGGCCGGATGCCCGGCTGGGTCGCCAATTTCAAGGAAGTCATGGACGATCCGGACAGCCGCATCTCGCGCCCGCGCCAGATTTACACCGGAGCCACCCTCCGCACCTACAAGCCGCTCGCCGAGCGCGCCTGACCGTGCCCCAGGCATTCCTGCCTGTCTTCAATCCACCGGTGCGAACCATCGCGCCCTCAGCCCTCGTCACCGCTTTCGGCGACGGCATGAAACGCCGGCAAGTCCGGACGGGCCAACCACGCCCGCGACTTAGGCCCAACCGCCGACTCGCCCCACCATGCACGAACCGCAAGCAAAGCGCCTCCATCGCCCTCTGCGCGACGCCGTCTCACGCCGGGACCACGCCCGTCCCCGTCAAGGATCCCACCCCCGGAAATTCACAGAAGTGCACCCGCGTTGATTTCGATCACGACAACAACGGCTGGGGCAACGGCGATCAGGACGCGCCGGGCAACAGCGGCCCCCACAACAACGCCGAAAACGGCCCCAGTGGCGACTATCCGGGAAACTCGGGAAACGGGGGGAACTCCGGAAACCCCGGCGGCCCTTGCAAGGACACATCCGGCAACAACGGCTTTGGCAATGGTGACCAGACACCACCCGGCAACAGCGCCGACAACAACAACGCGGAAAACGCCCAGGAGGCCGCGACGCAAAAAGAACTGCAACGCATCGAAGCCGAAGCCCTCGCCAAAATCGCGCAGCAGAACGAGGCCGCCAAAGCCAGCGCAGCACCTCAAGCGAGCGTCGTCGTCGCACGACGCGAGAAGTAACCATTTCCAACCTATATTCCCAATCCATATGCGAGGCGGCATTGTTTTCTTCCCGCCACACCCTCCGGACACCATCGCATGGATCTCTCCCCGAACCGGAGAATCAATGCATGACGCGCGGTAAACCGGTCTCAAGGCGAAGGATGACGATTGGCCGCGTGGCTTTTGGATACCAACCCGTGCTGTAATCAATACAAAGCCAGTCCCCGCATTTTCATGGCGGTCCCACTACCTAAAACGGCGCGCGCGGCGCTTTCAGGAATCGTCGGCAAGAGCATGCTTCTCTTGGGGATTCTCACGTTCGGCCTGCTGTTTCCCGCGCTGGTTGGGTGGGGCGGCTCGACCAATCTCATCAACTGGGGTCCGGGACTCCTGCTTGCGGGCGCGGCCTGCCTGCTGCTGCTCGACAAGGACCGCCTCGCATTGCGCGGCGGCGCGCTTCACACCGGCTTTTTCCTGCTCCTTCTCGGCCTCTTGTTTCTCCGGGCGCGCAATTCTCCGGACCTCTCGGCCACGGCGAACAACTCCGCCCTGCTTGCCTTGGCGGCGGCCGGTTTCCTCATCGGCAGATTGGCCGGCACCACAAAATCCCGCGCGCTGTTCATCGGCCTCGCGCTGGTTTCGATGCTCAATCTGTTCTGCTCGGTGATCCAGATGGGCAATCCGGAATGGAACCTGGTTTATCCGAAGCGCTCGGGAGGATTCCCCTGCGGTCTCTTCGCCCACTACAGCTACTCCGCGGCCTTTTGTCTCGGCACGACCGGCCTGCTGCTGTCGCGCTGCCACAAAGAAGCAGTCTGGCTGAAAGCGGTTTTCATCGGCGGTGCCGTTTGCGCGCTGGTCACCATTCCGCTCAGCCTCTCGCGGGGCACGAATCTGGCCCTCGCCTTCATGGTGGCCGCCGCCTGCGCGCTCCTGCTCACACGGGCGTTCTCGAAATCCAAGTCGGTCGTCAGCACCTGGCTGCCGGCCGTCGCCCTGCTTGGCCTGGTCCTGATTTTCGCAACTTCCCTCGTCCCCCTGATCGGCCGCGGCACGGGGTCTGACGGATTCTACGCCGACGGCGGGAGAATGGGCTTTTGGGATGCCGCCACCCAAATTTCGGTCAACCACCCATGGCTGGGAGGTGGGCCGGGGAGCTTCGCCAGAGAAGTCTTTCACATGATGGACGGCCTGACGGTGGAGCCCGGCATGGTCCACAACGAGGCTTTGCAGCTGGCGGTGGATTTCGGCTACCCGGCGCTCGTTGCCATGGCCGCGCTGATTCTCGTGCCCGTCATCCTTTGTTTCTGGCGCTTTGTGAACCGGACCGGTGCGGCCAACACCTCGTGGGCGGCGATCGGGCTGCTGGCGATGTTGTTCCAATCCAACTTCGAAAGTATTTTGCACGCCGCTCCCGGGGCTTTTGTCGCGGCGCTCATTCTCGGACAAATCTGCCGCGGCCTGTGGGGCGTGGAGAAGAGCCAAGTCTTCGAAACTGCCGACGGGGCAAACGACAAAATCCGTCCCGACCTCCATTTCCTCTCCGCGGTCAAAGCTCACGTCGCCGAATATGCGGCGGGCGACCCGGAAGCGGCTCCCAAGCTGGTGAGCCTGCTTTCGCTGTCAAAAGAAGAGCAGTGGCGGCGGGGGTCGCTCCGCCTCAGCTACTGGGCGAAAGTCCAGGACCAGGGCGCGCTCGCCAAGGCGGTGAACGGCCTGGGCGAGCTGTCCTCGGAGGAACTCCGACGCCTTTCATATGAGAAACAGCCAATCGTCGAGGAGCGCGTCACCGCCCGAGGATGGCGCGTGCTCGGAAACCTCGCGCTGGCCGGATGCGCGCGTCCCATCGCGCTCGCCGGAGCAACGCTCACCCAGGCACTCATCGACGCCTGGGCACCGGTTTACCACCCGCAGCAGCTGTCGGCTGCCAAGCGCTTCAGCCACCTCCTCAACCTGGTCGAGAGAAACCCCGGCTTGGGCATCGACCGGAAGGTCCTGTCCGCCGCCAGGGACTGCATCTATCATTTCAAGAGCCTGGAAGCCCGCGAATACTGGGCCACCGCCTATCGGCCGCGGATCGTGCGCGCCATTCAGGGGTGGCGGACCGACCCCGGCGCGGCGCTCCAGCTTGCCGAAATCACCGGCTGGGCGGGCGATGTGGAATCCGCGCTGAATTTCTACAACCACGCCATCGCCACCCAGGGCGGCAACGAGTCGCTGTTCATGGCCCACTCGTTCAAGGGCCAGTATTTGTACGAGCTCAGCATCTCGGCAGGCGCGGCCGCCCAGATGACCCGGCAGAAATTCTTCGCGCGGCAGGCGGTCGAGTGCTTCCAAAACGCCAACGCCGCGCTGGAAAACCACAGCGGACGGCTTTCCCCCTACTTCGGCAAAATGTTGCGCGAATGCGAAACGTTCAAAAAGCAGGACATGTGATCCCGCCAACTTCCGCGGCACGACGAATCCTTCGCCCCCCGCAGGCTCGATCCGCTCCCGAGCGCCTGACCGTGACACAGGCATTGCTGCCTGTTCTTCATCCGGCATTCCGCATCCCCCCACCCTGCCGGAAGGAGCGATCGGGGAATGATTTGGCGCAGTCACCCCCCGTCACTCCAACTTCAGGAAATACCGGGCGTTCTTCAATTCGCCCGTGCGGATCATCGCACCCAGTTCCACCAACTTCGCCAGGTCCCGCGTCGCGGTGGCCGGGGAACAACCGGTGATACTGATATGGTTGTTCGAACTCAGCCCGCCTTTAAAGCCATCCACACCCTCACGGAACATCCGCAGCAACACCTTTTCCTGACGTTCATTCAACTGCCCGCGGTAGCGCTCGAAAAATTTCGCCTTCTCCACCAGAAACCCGATCCGCCGGAGACCCTGCTCCTGCGCCTCCAAGACCATCGCCCCGAAAAATTCCAACCAGCGGGTGATTTCAATTGCCCGACTCGCCAGCCCAAGCTCCTCGTAATACCGCCTGCGATGCTTTTCCAAAACGAGGGATAGCGCGACCAACGTCGGCTGGCCGAATGCCTGTGAGAGAGCCATTTCCGCAATCGCCCGGCCGATCCTTCCATTACCATCCTCGAACGGGTGGATGCATTCGAAATATAAATGAGCGACGCCCGCCCGCGCCAAGCCGGCTAGGGGTTCGACCGGACGGTTGAACCATTGGATGAAGCGCTTCATTTCACCAGGCACCTCACGCGAGGGCGGCGCTTCGAAGTGAACCACCGGATCATGAATGGCACCCGAAACAATCCGCATCGGCTCCTCGTGTTGTCGATACTGGCCGATCGTCCTCAAATCCCAGCGTCCCCTCACCACCATGCGGTGCCACTCGAACAACTTCTCATCCGTCAGTGGCCCGGCGAAATTCTGATACACATCCACCTGCAACTCCGAAATCCCCGTTTCCGCAGGGCTGGCTTTCCTGCCGTCGTGGGTCAGCCCGAAAAGCCGTCGAATCGACGATTGCAGGCTGTCACGATTCAACAATTCCCCCTCGATCTTCGAAGTCAGCAAAGCCTCGTCGCTGAGCAACTCCGCCCTCAGCGATTCCTGCTCGTGCCGGTCCAAATGGGAAAGCGCTCCCACATGCACCCCGGAACGCCGCAAAAACTCCGCCTCCAGCGGGCGAAGCCGGGTCGCATCGTGGCGGAAGTCCGGCCATTCCGGCAACTGCCAGTTCCAAAATTTGAGCGATGGCTTCATGATTTATCCGTCACAAATAGCCATTTAATGAGCGATAGCAAGCAAGAGCTTCGATCACAGGCGAGCTTGGGAGCAAATTCCGATCACCCGCTCATTCCATCGTCAAATTTCCACCCGGCCTCCCCAGACGTGTTTGCCATCGGCAATCAAGTCGATGGCGGAAATCGATGCCAGCCTGCCACTTGCCGAGCTTTACGAGCAGGTGGAGTTTGCGTGACTCCATAAACCTTGGCGGCGTCCGAATTTCCCCATTCTTCTTGGTGCCAATCAACGGAATTGCACAGGGGATTTTTCCGCCCTCGTGGGTGAGGGAGGGGTTTGTGGAGTGTGGAGAATCAGATGAGAACGGATGAAATCGGACTAAATCAGATGGAATCGGATGAAATCAGATGCAATCGGACCTAAAAACGGATACCATCCCCGTCATGGACAACGCACTTCCCACCAGTTTACCAATTACCGGCGAAATGCTGCGGCTCATCAGCGAGGTGGATCGCTACCGCGGCCAGTGGAGCGCCATTCAAGGCTTGAGTCCCGAACGCCTTTCCGGACTGCGGCGGGTGGCCACCATCGAGAGCGTGGGTTCCTCGACTCGGATTGAGGGATCGAAACTCAGCGACGCCGAAGTCGCAGATCTGCTCGGACGGCTGGAAACCCAGTCGTTTCGCAACCGGGATGAGGAAGAGGTGGCGGGCTACGCCTACGTCATGGAGCTGGTCTTCGCCCACCATCCGGAGATGCCGCTCACGGAGGGTGTCCTGCTCCAACTTCACCGCAATTTGCTGCGTCACAGCTCGAAGGACGAACGACACCGGGGAGCCTACAAGACCCTGCCCAACCACGTCGCCGCCTTCGATGCCGATGGCCGGGAGTTGGGGATCGTTTTCGCCACCACCAGCCCCTTCGACACTCCTCGCGAAATGGAATCCCTGCTGGCATGGCACCGTCGCGTGGAAGCGGAGGAATTGCTGCATCCGCTGCTGCGCATCGGTGTGTTCATCGTTTGGTTCCTCGCCATCCATCCGTTTCAGGACGGCAATGGACGACTCTCGCGCATCCTCACCACTCTGCTGCTGCTAAGGGCGGGTTACACTTACGTGCCTTACTGTTCGCTGGAAAGCCTCATCGAGCCAAGCAAGGAAACCTACTATCTCGCCCTGCGCCGCACCCAGGGCACCTTGCGTCAGGAAACTCCCGACTGGGAATCCTGGCTGCACTTCTTCCTGCGCTGCCTGCACCGCCAGACGGGCGTCCTCCAGGAACGCCTCGTCGAGGATGAAGCCCGCCGGGCGCTGCTGTCGCCTCTGGCTGCCAGACTGGCCGCGCTTTTTCAATCGCATGAAACGCTCTCGCTCGCCCAAGCCGCTGCCCAACTGACCGCCAACCCTCACACCCTCAAAGGCAAGTTCCGCGAACTCCTCGCCCACGGCCTCATCGAGGCACGCGGCAAGGGACGCGGGGCGCACTATGTCTGGAAATGATGGATGCCGATTCCTTCAAAAAAATTCCCACCCCGGACAGTTTTTGTCCGCGTTCAGCGGCTAAGTTCCCCCCATGCGCAACCTCTCCAAATCCAAGATCCTCGCCTATCGCCAATGCTCGAAACGCCTGTGGCTGGAAATCCACCAACCCGACCTCCGCGACGACTCCGCCTCCGCAGCCGTGTTTGCCATCGGCAACCAGGTCGGCGAGATCGCCCGCCAACTTTTTGATCCCGACCGGACTGGCGTGACCATCGACATCGGGGAACTCGGCCACCCCGAAGCTCTCGCCCGCAGCGCCATCCTACTTGCCGAGGGCGAGGGGCCGGTTTTCGAAGCCGGACTCACCGCAGCCGGAGCACTCGCCTATGCCGATGTCATGTTACCGGACCGCTCGGACGGCACTCTCCGCTGGAAGATGGTGGAGGTGAAATCATCAGGCAGCGTCAAATCCTACCAACGCGATGACCTGGCGGTGCAATCCTATCTTGCCGCCCAAGCCGGCATTCCTCTCAGCTCCGCCTCCATCGCCCACATCGACAACCGGTTTCTCTATCAAAGCGACGGCGACTACCGCGGCCTCCTTCATGAAGAAGACCTCACCGAAGAGGCAAGCTCCCGCCATGATGAGGTCGCCGCCTGGATCGCCGGGGCCCATGGCATCGCCGCGCTCACCGAGGAGCCCGAAGTTTCCACCGGTCCCCACTGTGCCATTCCCTATAACTGTAGTTTCTGCGACCACTGCCACCGTGACCAAGTGGGGCCGGAATACCCCATCAGTTCCTTTCCCAACCTATCCGGTTGGCGCCGTGCGGCAGTGGAAGCCGAAAACACCGATGATCTGCGGGAGATTCCCGACAATCTCCTCACCGCCATGCAACTCAGGGTGAAGCAGGCATGCGTATCAGGCGAAGCCTACTTCGACGCGGAAGGCGCGGCAGCCGACCTCGCCCCCCATGCCTTTCCCGCCTACTTCCTGGATTTTGAAACCGCCATGTTCACCGTGCCGATCTGGAAAGGCACTCGGCCGTTCCAACAAATCCCCTTCCAGTTCAGTCTCCACATCCTCGATCAAGCCGGCTCTCTCCAACACCACGGCTTCCTCGACCTCTCCGGCGGCGATCCCTCCCTGGCCTGCGCCCGATCCCTCATCGATCACTGCGGCGTGCAAGGTCCGGTCTTCGCCTACAGCGCGGGATTTGAAAAAACTCGGCACCATGGATGAATCGGCCCAACTCGCATTCGCCGAGGAGTTCTCCCGCAAGAAGAAGTCCCCGGCGCTTGCATTCTGGCTGCTGCTTCCCTGCGGGTTGCACTACGCCTACGCCGGACGTGTCTGGCTGACGCTCATTTTCTTGATCACGTTCGGCGGTTTCGGGGTCTGGTGGTTTCTCGATTTGTTCCGGGTGTGGGGCATCGTCCGGGAGCGGATGGAATGCAGTGAGCGGACGGTCCGGCTGTGCATGGATCATCTGCAAGATCATGAAAAATGGCCGATCGACCCTAGCAAAACCGGGTATTCCCTGCGGGAACCTTCACTGGCGGAGACGCGGATCACGGCACCGCAGCAGGTCGCGGCGCTGGCGATGGTGCATGAGGCTCTGCGCCTGCTGGGAGTGTCGAAGCTGGCGCTGGAGATTCGCGGCGAGTTGGCGAAAGTTTGCCGCAGGTCGGAGGCTCTCGGTGAGATCCGCTGGGATGAACTGGGCGAGGTGATCCAGCAGCGCGCGCCTTCCGGCGACATTTCCCTGAACCATGCGATTCATGGCAAGCTGACGCTGGCGATTCTCCAACAACAGGTGGTGGAGATCCGCTACCGGAGACTGGAGGAGGATCATCATTTCTCGCGGAGCGTTTTTCCCCAGCGTTTGATCTGTCGGGACCAATGTTGGTATTTGATCGCGTGGGACATGAAGGCGGAGGATCAGCGGCTGGAGGATCTGGCACCGGACCGGCTACGGGTGCATTTCCGGCTGTCCGAGTTGGTGGAGGTGAAGAGCTGGGTGCTCGGCTTCGGTGGAGCCGCCACGGTGATCGCTCCCGAAGAATTGCGGGAGCTGGTGGGTGAGGAAGTGGAGGCAATGAAACTGAATTTGCAAACCATGAATCCCCCGGACGCCATTCACCCCGATGACGCCAAACGCTGACAAGGACACACCCGCGTTCATCAGTCGCGTAGTCGCTCTGCGGTATCTGACAGACCCGGAATCCATCCACCTCGACGCAGCCAAACGCATTTCCGCGGAGGAGGCGGACTGACCGTTCTCCAGCAATGCATCCAACGCCTCACCCAACGCACCGTGAAGTTCATCCGCTGGTTGAAAAACCATCTGGACTCCACGCTTTCCCGGGCGCAGGCCTTGGCCCGTCTCACCAAAATCGACGCCCGCTCATGACCTCAATCTTGAACACCGTTGAATGCTCGATGCTCAAGGACAAGATCAAGAACGTAACCGACACCCTAACCGAACGCGAGCGCGTCCGTGAGATCGAAGCCAAAGCCCTGCGAAAAATGCGCCACCCCACCCGGATTCGCAAACTCGAAGGCTTCATCGAGCTGCCGGGGGCGTGAACCGCTTGCCCGGAGTTCAAGCCTCAGCTTGTCTTCCGGAAGAGCACGCTAAAGTGGCGAGCTCCGGACCGCTGGGTGGCGGCATAAGCCCAAGGACGTCTCGGCATTACTTTTGGGGCAAAGAGTCCAATGCGAGCCGCTGCGTGTTTCCGTGTGGCGTGCCTTTCGGCGCTGTGCTCTTCTCTTTTCGTCCCATGCAACCCGCTGAAGATTTCACCACCATCGAATCCATCTTCGTCCGGCATCGCAACGCGCTGCTGCTGCGCGGGCAGTTCACGCCGATTTACACGGACTACTACCTGCATCTGATGCAGCACGGCATCCGCCCGCCGGGCGAGCTCGACCAGATGCTCAAGGACACGCTCGCCATGCTCGCGCTGCATCTCGTGGCGCGGCCGTGGGCGGAAACCATCGCCTGGACCGCGAACCTGCGCGCGCCGCGGATGAATCTGTTCGTCACCGGCGGCTCGTTTGACGAGGCGATCACCGGCCGGATCTTCACCGAGGACGTCCGCGAGCCGGACCGGAATTTTTTCTACGCCCAGACGACCACCGTGGATAACACCACGCCGCGGCTCTCGACCCTGGAAATCAAGGGCAAGGACCCGATCGCCTGGCTGTCCCAGTATTACGAGCAGTCCGAGCAACGCCCGGCGCGCGCCTTCCGGTTAGAGGATGAGAATTTCGCCATCGTCGCCGCCCAGCCGGATTGCGATCTCGAATGGCTCGAATCCCTCGACGCCGCCGCGGTCGCGAAAATCACCGAGACCGAGGAAACCACCCTTCTCGAAACCCGCCGCTTCCGTTTCCATTGCGGCTGCACCATCGACAAGATCCTGCCCATCCTCGGCGGCTGGAAGAACCGCCTCGACGACCTCTTCGGCGACGAGGAATCCATCAACATCCAGTGCCCGCGCTGCGCCGCCAAGTATCGCGTCACGCGCGAGATGATCGTTTGATCCGAACGTGTTCCGGCTAACCGATCCGGTGCGAGAAAACCAGGGAATCCCGCCCGCTCGCTTCGAATTGCGCGCGCCTGGCCCTCGGCAAATCCTCCACCGTGGCGGGGTCGTATCCGAGTTTACCGGTGAAGAAATTCGCCGCCCGGTTGCTCAGCGCGAACACCCTCGGGATTCCCCGCTCGCGGGCGACAGCCTCCGCGTGCCGGACCAGATCGATGCCGTATCCCCTGCCCTCGTGCGCCTGCTTCACATACAAACAAGCCACCTCCGCGCAGTGCTCTTCAGGATATTCGTGCAAGGCCACGCAGCCGACGACGTTGTCGTCGATGGCCATCACGTGGAAATCCCCGATCCGCGACTGGATGTCCTCGTAAGTGCGCTCGACCAGTTTCGTCCGGCGCACCGAGCGGCCGATCATGCCCAACAGCTCGGGAATATCCTCCTCGCGCAGCTTGCGGATCAAGCGGTAGCTGTCGGCGTGGACCATGGTGCCCACGCCTTCGTTAGAGAAAAGCTCGTCCACCAGCACGCCCTGCTGGCGTCCGTTCAGGACATGCACCCGCGGCACGCCGCGATTGCAAGCGGCAGCCGCCGCCCGCAGCAGCGCGGCTCCGGCGGCATCGGTGCGGCAGGCCAGCGCCTCCGCGTCCGCCGCGCGGATGGCGTGGGCTGGCGCGCCGTCGATGAGAATGGCCTCTTCTAGCAGAGTGATGATCTTGGCCACGCCGATTCCCTTGGCGAAGTCCACCACGGGAATGTCCAACGGCCCGGTCGCCGAAGCGTCGATCACCGCCGACTGGCCGCGGCCGAGGATTTCCAAAACCTCGCGCACCGCCAGCGGATCGGTGATCGGCCGGGAAACACGCGCCGCCATGATCTCGCACTCCAGCGTCCAATCGTAGAGATCCTTCATGTCGCCGCCGAGCACGCCGAGCACCAGCTTCACGCCGAGGTCTTCGAGCACCGCCAGATCCAGCAAGGTTTCCGCCACCGCCGGCTCGGGCAAGAGCCCGGCCTCGATGAGCACGAAAAACACCTTCCCCCGGAATTGAGGAATGTATTGGAGGACCTCCCGAACGTCACTTTGCTGCGCCACGGCCTTTTCCTACCAAACTCCGACATCCCCGCAAGCGCGGCGACCGCCGGAGCGCGGAATTTATTCCGCGCGGGGCGTGATACAGGCATTCCTCACCCCACACTCTCGAAAACCCCGCCGCCTAGCAGCCTGCCGCCTTCGTAGAGCGCGCAGATCTGGCCGGGGGCGATGGCGCGTTGCGGGCGTTGGAATTCAAGGTGGATCTTGCCGCCTTCCCGCGGCTCTAACGTGGCGGGCTCGGCCTTGGCGCGGTAGCGCGGCTGGGCGTCAATCAGGCGGCGCGTGTCGAAGGGTTCGTTGAGCGCGGTGAGCGTGCCGACGGTGCATTCGGTGGCGTAGAGGCCCGCGGATTCCGGGGTGTCCCAGCCGACAATGAGGCGGTTCTTCGCCGGGTCCTTGCCGACGACGACGTAGGCCATGCCATCGCGCGGCGAGGCGACGCCGTGGCCTTTCCGCTGGCCGAGCGTGTAGAGGTGCAACCCGCGATGCTCGCCGAGCACCTTGCCGGATAGATCGACAATTTCGCCCGGCGTGTCGGCGACGTAATGGCGGAGGAAATCGCTCATTTTCACCTGGCCGAGGAAGCAGATCCCCTGGCTGTCCTTCTTCTCCGCCACCGGCAGGTTGAAGCGGCGGGCGACTTCGCGGACTTCCGGCTTGAGCATTTCCCCGGTCGGGAAAAGCGCGTGCGCCGCCTGGCGCTGGGTCATCAGCGAGAGGAAATAACTTTGGTCCTTGTTCGGGTCGGCGCCGCGCAGGATGGCGGCCGTGCCGTCGCTCAAGGTCCGCCGGCGGGCGTAGTGGCCGGTCGCCACGTGCTCGAATCCTTGCGCCAATGCGTAGTCGAGAAACACCCCGAATTTCATCTCGCGGTTGCACCAGACGTCCGGGTTCGGCGTGATGCCCGAGCGGTAGCCTTCGATGAGATACTCGACGATCCGGTCACGATACGAGTCGATGAGGTCGATGACGCGGAACTCGATGCCCAGCGATTTCGCCACGGCGCGCGCGTCCTCGATGTCCTGTTCCCACGGGCAATCGCCGGGAATCCCCTCGTCGTTGATCCAGTTCTTCATGTAGCCCGCGGCCACCTCGTGGCCCTGCTCCACCAGCAGCGCCGCCGCCACCGCGCTGTCCACTCCGCCGGAGAGTCCCACCAACACCTTCGCCATGCGGAAGCGTCGAACATCGAACATCGAACGTCCAACATCGATCGTTGAATGGACGAAAAATTTCCAGCTTCAATGTTGGACGTTCGATGTTCGATGTTCATCCTCCGGCCATGCATTCAATGACAGGATTCGGCCGCGGCTCGGCGGCGACGGCCGTGTGGCAAGCCACCGTGGAAATCAGCGCCGTCAACCGCAAGCAGGCCGAAGTCGTCTTGCAAGCGCCCCGCGAGCTCAACGAACTCGACGCCCGCATCCGCCAGGCTGTGCTCGCCACGGTTTCCCGCGGCCGCATCCAGGTCGCTATCAATCTGGAGCGCGCCCACACCGCTCTCGCCGATTTCCGCATCGATCCGGCACTGGCCCAGGCCTTCACCGCCGCCTTCACCGCCTTGAGCGAGGCCATCGGCCACCCGGTGGTTCCAGCCGCGGCCGACTACCTCCGCCAGCCCGGCCTGATCACGATGGGCAGCGGTGAAATCGATGCCGAGGTCGCGTGGCACGCCATCGAGCCAGCCCTCACCGACGCCCTCGCCCAGCTCGCCGCGATGCGTTCCAGCGAGGGCGAGCACCTCAAGACCGACTTCATCGCCCGCCTCGCCACGCTCGTTTCCTTCTCCCAAAAAATCGCCGCCGAGGCTCCCGGCCGCCCGGTCCGCCAGCGCGACCTGCTCGCCAAGCGCCTGCGCGACGCCGGCCTCGAACTCGATCCCGCCGACGAGCGCGTCGCCAAGGAAATCGCGCTCTTCGCCGACCGCTGCGACGTGAGCGAGGAAATCACCCGGCTCGACTCGCACTTCGCGAAATTCCGCGAATACCTCGACGCCGCCGAGCCGCCCGGCCGCGCGCTGGATTTCCTCTGTCAGGAACTCTTCCGCGAGTTCAACACCATCGGCTCCAAAGCGAACGACGCGTCGATCGCCCAGACCATCGTCGAGGCGAAGACCGAGCTGGAGAAGATCCGCGAGCAGGTGCAGAACATCGAGTGATAGAGGCAGGAGCTCACACATTTGAACTCCGGGCGAGACTCCCGGACCACGGTCTGGAGCTCTCGCCAGTTCCGTTCCGTTCAAAATCATCCGCCAGCCAGCGGACCGAAAAAGCGCCCCATGAAATCATTCCTGCTGCTCCCCGCGGCCGGCGGCTTCATGGCGCCGGGTCCCTGCTCGGAAGCGCGCCCAAGCCGCCGGGGACGACGTGCACCACATCCCCGATGCGGCATCCACCCATTCGCGTCAGGTTAAGGCCAGGATGCCTGATTCTACGGGGGATTTCCGGGTTCGCTTGTCCCGTGCGACGTGCCTCGGGTCGGGATCGAATGCGTCTAACTCTGCCAGATCGCGGGCTTTGATCAGTCGCACGGACAGGAGGTCGTAGAGTTATGCGCGGAACTGGATTTCCACCGCCCAGCGGTCGCGGTAGATCGCGGCGAGCTGGATCACGTCGGCCTGCTCTCGGCTCAGATTGGTTAGCATGAGGTGCCAGCCGTCGCGGAGGAGCCCTTTAGGGCAGGGATTTTTGCCGCAGTCCCCGGCTTTCTTACGACATTCGGCCCGCCGGGCCGCCGAGACTTTCGGGTCCGCGCGCATGGCCACGAGGCGGCACTTCTTGCATTGGTCTCCGGCGATGGCATCGAGGTCGATGTTGTCACCCTTGAAGCTTTTGAGCAATTTTGTTGCGATCATCCGCTTGGTCGGACGCCGACCGGTCTGCCGCTGTAGCAACAGGGAGAGGATCCCGACCGCTTCCCCTCCTCGCTCACGGCGATTTCCCCGAGGATCTCCAGGTGGGTGGCCTGCTTGATGCGGACGACGAAACCCACGCCTTATTCAGTTAGATCGTGGAGGGTTTTGTGGTTGCTCCGAAGTTGTCGGCGCGGCTTCGCGTGGCGGAGTGATGGCCTTCTGATAGCCAAGCCACGCGGCAACATCAAGCGGGATTCCGTTGATTCACTTGGCATGGGCCAGGTTCACCCGGTAGGTTTTCCCGGCCGGCCAGGTTTTCGATAGAATATTCCGACCTTGGCTGCTCACGGTGACTTTCTGCAAGTCCCCTGCCCTAGCAAGCACCAGATCCCAGGATCTACCGAAGGCCCGGACGTCGCGCAAGGCCATGCGTGGCCAGTCCTTGGGCAGCCACGGGGTGCACTCGAACGATTCCAGACCGGTGGCGACGATGCCATCGGCCCTCGTGTTTCGTTGCACCGATCCCGCGCTGAACTCGATGAGCGGCCACATCTCTTCGGCGGCGGCGCGGTCGCCTTGGAATAACAGAAATTTCGCCAAACCATAAAGCACCATCGCATCATCGCCGCGCCATTTTTGCGTGAGTTTCAACGCGGCATGTTCGAAGGAGCCCGGGAAGGGATCGATGCCATGCTCGATGCCATGCTCGAGGCAGTGATCGAGGCAGTGATCGAGCCAGTGATCGAGCCAGTGATCGAGCCAGATTCGATACATTTGCATGCTCGCTTTGTTTAGCTCCGGGTCACCGAAAAATGGAAACAGCGGGCTGGAGTATTCGACCGGATCATTGGCCCAGATGCCGGGGGAGTAGGTGAGGCTGCCGTTGTGGGTGATGACGCCATTGTGGGTTTCGATCGGAGTTTCCAGCACATGAAACTTCTGCAAGGCATAAGCAGCATTGAGATCGCGGTCCGGGGTTTCCAATCGACCCGGGCCGTTCCATGCCGCAGCCACCAGCGCCTGGCGTGCGGCGCGCTCGGTGGCCGGATCCGTCACAAGATCCGGCTCGCCTGCTAGACGCGCGTGGATGCTGGAGTGGAAGGCAAGCACGCCTTTGGGTGCGATCGTGGTGGTCTCGACCGCCTGCGATTGCCAAATCATGAGTGCCTTTTCGCCCTCGCGCTTTTCGATGCGGGGGGGCTTCACCGAGACCGTCACCGGCTTTTCGCTGGTATTGCGCAAGTGCCATTCATCGAGCACCAAGGCCTTGGTCATCGAGGGATAGAGAGTGCGCGTCGCCACCATGCCGGCCGTTTCCGGATAGGTCAGCGTCAGGATGCCATCGAAGTCGGCCTTGGCGGGAAGTGCGGGCGTCGTCGGCTTGCCGTCGATCACGATATCAGGAATCAGATCCTTGTTTTCATCGAAAATAGCCAGTCCCTTGTCCACGCGGTCATTACCCGCACCAACACAAACGAGGAATCGCAGAATCCAGCAAATCCTGGCACCCATCTTCCTTTCCAGCCGGGCCCACGGCGTCAGACGAACCAGTCCTTCACGACCTTGGCCGGATCCACGCCGGTGAGGCGCTGGTCGAGGCCTTGGAACTTGAAGCTAAGTCGTTCGTGTTCAATTCCGAGGGCGTGAAGCATGGTCGCGTGGAGATCGCGGATGTGGACGGGGTCCTTGACGATGTTGTAGGACATCTCGTCGGTTTCGCCGTAAACCTGGCCACCCTTGATGCCGCCGCCGGCCATCCAGATGCTGAAACAGCGCGGATGGTGGTCGCGACCGTAGTTGGTCTCGCTCAGATTGCCCTGCGAGTAGATTGTGCGTCCGAATTCGCCGCCCCAGACGACGAGCGTGTCTTCGAGCATGCCGCGCTGTTTCAAGTCCTGGATCAGGCCGTAGCAACCTTGGTCCACGTCCTTGCACTGCGAGGCGAGGTCGCGCGGAAGATCGCCGTGCTGGTCCCAGCCGCGGTGGAAAATCTGCACGAAGCGCACGCCGCGCTCGGCGAGACGGCGGGCCATGATCGCGGAGTTCGCGAAGGTGCCGCGCTTTTTGCTGTCGTCGCCGTAGAGTTGATAGGTGCTCTCTGGCTCGCCGGAAAGGTCGGTGAGTTCCGGCACGGAGGCCTGCATCCGGAACGCCATTTCATACTGCTGGATGCGGTTCTCGATCTCCGGATCGCGGATCGCAGAGAACGAGCGGCGGTTCAAGTCATTCAAGCCGTCGAGCATGTTGCGGCGGGTTTCGCGCGAGATTCCGGCCGTGTCCTTGAGGAAAAGCACGGGATCGCCAAGTGAGCGGAGCGCCACGCCGGCGTGTTTGCCTGCCAGATAACCGGAGCCCCAGAGCCGCGAGGAAATCGCCTGCACGTTCGCGAAGGGCGAGGTGTGTGTGGCGTGCAGCACGACGAAGGACGGCAGCTCCTCGTTCATCGAACCAAGGCCGTAGGAAAGCCATGAGCCGAGCGACGCTTTTCCCGACTGCATCGAGCCGGTGCAGATCAACTGGTTGGCGGGCTCGTGGTTGATCGCATCGGTGTGCATCGACTTGATGATGCAGAGGTCGTCCACCATTTTCGCGGTCCACGGCAGCAGTTCGCTGACCCATGCGCCGGACTGGCCGTGCTGTTGGAAATTGAAAATCGAGGGTGCCAGCGGGAAGCTCGCCTGGCCGGAGGTCATGCCGGTGAGTCGCTGGCCCTGTTCTTTCAGCCAGCCGTTGAGATCCTCCTTGAAGCGCTTTTTCAAGTCCGGCTTGTAGTCGAACAGGTCGAGCTGCGACGGCGCGCCGATGAGCGAGATGTAGATCACCCGCTTCGCCTTGGGGGCGATTTGCGGCAGCATGTTCTGAATGCCGGCGAGGCTATCCGCTGCGGAGATGCCGCGCTGGCCGAGCAGGGTGGCGAGCGCGGCCATGCCGAGGCCGGTGCCGGACTTGCGGAAAAACTGGCGGCGGCTGTAGGCGGCGTTGTGGGATTCCAAGGGTGTCATGGCGGTCTAGCGGGTGATGGTTTCGTCGAGATTGAGGATTTGGCTGGCGACAAGCGTCCAGGCGGCGAGTTCCGGAACATCCGCGTCCTTGCGCGGCGGCGTGGCCCCGGTGGAAATCAGTTTCTTGGCATCTTCGGTCTGGGCGCGGAATGCCGCCAGTGCCGAATCGAGCGATTTCCGGGCGATCTGGCGCTCTTCCGCATCCAAGGTTCTTCCGGCGAGACGCGCGGTGATGAAGTCAAGGCGGGCGTCGAAATCCGCCGCAGCCTTCATCGCGTTAGACGCCAGTTCGCGCGATGTCTCGACAAACTGCGGGTCGTTCATCAGCACGAGCGCTTGCAGCGGCGTGTTGGTGACATCGCGCTGGACGCAGGTGACCTCGCGGGTCGGCGCGTTGAAAATCTCCATCGACGGCGGCGCGGCGGTGCGTTTCCACATCGTGTAGAGCGAGCGCCGGTAGAGCGACTCGCCGCTGTCCTGGCGATAGGTCTTGGTGTTCGACTGCGGCATGGCGACCGCCTCCCAGATGCCTTCCGGCTGATAGGGCTTCACCGAGGGGCCGCCGGTTTTCGCGACGAGCAGGCCTGAGGAGGCAAGGGCGAGATCGCGGATCTGCTCGGCATCGAGGCGATGGCGCGGGCCGCGGGCGAGAAGCCGGTTAGACGGATCTTTCTCCAGCTTCTCGGGCGTGACCACGCCGGACTGGCGATAGGCGGCGGAGGTGACCATCAGCTTGATCATGTGGCGGTAGTTCCACTTGGAGTCCACGAACTCGGCGGCGAGCCAATCGAGCATTTTCGGATGGCTCGGGCGGGCACCCATGATGCCGAAGTCGGAGTTGGTGGCGACGATTCCGGCACCGAAGACATGATACCAGGCGCGGTTCATGACCACGCGGGCGGGCAGCGGGTTGGCCGGATCATTGAGCCAGCGGGCGAGGCCGAGGCGGTTCTTCGGCGCGTCGGCCGCCATCGGCGGCAGCACAGCGGGAGTGGTGGGAGTGACTTTTTCCCCCTTGTCGGCGTAGCCGCCGCGGATCAGGACGTGGGCGAAGGGCTCCTCCTTTTTTTCCTCCATGACGAGCGAGACGGACCCGCGGGCACGCAGGGCAGCTTGCTCGGTCTTCAACCCATCCAGACGGGCACGCATCTCGCGGGATGGAGCATCGATATTGGCGAGGAAGTATTGAAAGACCGACTCGAGCTGTTCCTTGCTGCGCTTTTCCGGAGGTAGGGAGACGATGTGCTGGAGCTCGATGTTCTTCGCCAGCTTTGCAATCTCGTCACCGGAAAGCATACGCCGATAGAAACGGAAATCCTGGAGGGCGACCTTGCCGTTGAGTTTCGAATCCCCGCCGTGGCGAGATCCCAGCCTCAAGGGCACGGAAGTCTCGATGTTTCCTCCGACGGTGTTCGGATAGGTTTTCGATCCGGCTTTTTTCCCATCGATGTAAATCGTGCTGGCCTGATGGCCGGAAATGGATCCGTCAAAGGTGACCATGACGTGCTGCCACTTGCCGGAGGTCAATGTCGCGTCCGCGAGGACTTTGTTAGCCGACTTGTCCCAGGAATCGATGACATGATAGGCGGGCCTGCCGCCCTCCAAATAGAGATCCCAGCCGCGGAATGCCTCCGCGGGATTCATGCGGGCGATGACGGCACCGGTCGGCTTGCCCTCCACCCGGAGGAAGCCGCCGAAAGTGACGCGGTCGGCTCGTGAGAAACTTCCGATGTTACCGAGCTCCACGGGCTCGCCACTGACGACCGGGGCTTTTCCGAGAGGAGCATCGATCCGCTCAAGCGTGGTCGGCCATTCGCGCGGTTTCCCATCGACCAGACCGCGCAACGGGCCGTCCGCTTCATTGAGTGGCAGGTGGATCGCCAGCGTGGAGTCGATCTCGCGCGCGGGCTCGATGGCGGCGGCGGCGAGCCAGGTGGCGAACTCCGGGCGCGCCGCACCGCCACGGGCGGTCAGTTGTTTCTCCAGGTCGGAAATCCCGCTGGCGAGGGCACCCCAGCGCTGCCGGTCTTCCATCAGAGGCACGAAGACGTTGGGCGGATGTTCCGCCTTGTTGCCGTCGAGCGCCGACATCGGGGTGTTCCGGAAGAAGGCGGTTAGGGAATAGAACTCCTTGGTCGAGACCGGATCGAACTTGTGGTCGTGGCAGGCCGCGCAGCCGGTGGTCAGGCCGAGCCAGATCGCGGAGACGGTCTCGACGCGGTCCTTGGCGTAGATCGCATCGTATTCATCGGCGATCGCGCCGCCCTCGCCGGTGGTGGCGAGGCAACGGGAGAAACCGGTGGCGACGAGCTGGTCGAGCGAGCGGTCAGGCAGCAGGTCGCCGGCGATTTGCTCGGTGGTGAACTGGTCCCACGGCATGTTCGCCTGGAAGGCGCGGATCACCCAGTCGCGGTAGGGCCAGATGGCGCGGTAGTTATCGATGTGGATGCCGTGGGTGTCCGCGTAGCGGGCGGCGTCGAGCCAGTGGCGGGCGAAATGCTCGGCGCTGGCGGTGGTCGCGAGCAGTTGGTCGGCCGCCGCTTCGACAGCCG
>JBFZFJ010000351.1:0-13099 GCA_041306405.1 Verrucomicrobiales bacterium
CGTCCGCGCAGCGGTCGGCCTCGCGCAGGATGGACGGTGGTTCCTTGGGCTGCCTGACATTTTGCCATTCCGCGAATGGCGAGAGGAAGCCGTCGGCGACCAGTCGCTCCAAGCCGCGCAGGACGCGCGAGTGGTTTTGATTTCGCGGCATCGGCAAGAGGCCGACGCTGGCTCCGGAGGTGAGCGCTTCGTAGATCATCGAAATCGAGTCTTCCGTGACCCAGGCACTTTCCGCCGCGGCGAGTTTTGCGGGCAGCCAGTCGGGCGGGGTTTGTTGATGCGGGAAGACCTCGACGGCGGGCAGCCGCTTGCGGATTTCATCGAGAAATCCTGCGGGAGTGCGGCGGGAGTCGGTGAGCTGCCAGGTGCCCGTGGCGGTGATTTCCGCGAGAGCGGCCATGAGCGTTTCCCCATCCCAGCCGTGGTTGCCGGACGGGCCGCCGATGAGAATCAGACCATCGCTTCGCTCTCCGCCGTCGGACGGCACCACCCGGTTGAGCGCGCCTTGAGTGACGATGACGTTTTCCCGCCGGGGAGGATTTTTGAAATCGTGGCTTGGCACGATGCACAGGTCGAACCAGCCCATCGGCAGGCTGGGACGCATCAGGACGATGCTTTTGGCCCGGTGTTTTCTGGCCAGCCAGAGCAGCGAGGGGTGGGTGGCATGGCCGGCGGCGATGATCAGATCGGGTCGCGGCAAACCGGCGCTCGCCTGGACGGCGGCCTGGATCCGGGTGAGCAAACCCCGCTTTCCCGCGATGGAAATCCGGTGGACCTCGCAGTGGGTCTGGCGGCGGGCGATCGCGTCAGCCAGACCGAGGGACTGGTTTTCGTGCCCCGGTTTGCCGTCGCCTAGCAGCCAGAGGATGAGGGGTTTCGAATCGATAGGTTTTTGCATGTCGGTTTCCGGCGGTCACTTCATCACGTGATCCAGCAACAGGCCTTGGATGGCGCAGTAGAATCTGGAGCGGATGTAGGCGGCGCGCTTGGCGGGTGGCAGGTTGGCGGGATCGATGTCTTCGCCGGGGCCGAAATGAAAAATTTCCTCTAACGAGAGCCGCGCCTGGTTGAGCGCGCTGTACCACGGTAAAACGTCCTCGCGGCTGATCCAGACTGGACCCGGGCCGCCATCGACCTCGAAAATCGCGGACTCGATGTTGGCTCCGACCTGCGCCAGCTCGTCTTGGAAAGCCTCGCGCAAATCCGGGACGATGTATTCCTCCCAGTCCTCCGCGCCGGCGTCCTCGCTGATGAGCGCGCCGAGGCGGCTGGCGAGATCGACGCCGTTGGCCGCGCCCGCATCGGCGACAATGGACCGGAGCACCGTCCAGTCGCTGAAATTCTCCGCGTCGATCCGGAGGCCGCCTTCGAGAGTGGGCATCGCTTTCATTCGGCTTTTTCCAGGGAGGTTTTCAGCTGGTGGGCCTGCAACTGCTGGACGTAGAACTCGGCTTTTTCGCGCTCGCCGGACCAGACGATCGAGCGGCCTTGGCGGTGGACCTGCATCATCAGGATGTCGGCTTTCTTCTTCTCGTAACCAAAAATTTTCATCAGCACGAAGGTGACGTAGCCCATCAGATTCACCGGGTCGTCGTGGACGACGACGTTCCACGGAACGTCGAGCGAGGTTGCCTCCTCGGTGTGCGTGAGCGTGTCGGTGTCGGCCATGGGATCGTATTTATACGCTGGCGGGCTCGAGTGCGTCCACCCATTTTCCATGCTCGCGGATGAGGTCGGTGAGGCGCGCGACGGCCTCGGCTTCCGGGATGTTGAACTTCACCGCGGTCTTGCCGACGTAGAGGTTGATTTTGTTAGGCGCGCCGCCGACGTAGCCGAAGTCCGCGTCCGCCATCTCGCCCGGGCCGTTGACGATGCAGCCCATCACCGCGATCCGCACGCCCTTGAGATGGCCGGTGGCGGCGCGGATTTTCTGGGTCGTGTGCTGGAGGTTGAAAAGCGTGCGGCCGCAGCTCGGGCAGGCGACGTAATCGGTTTTGAAAATGCGGGTGCCGGCGGCTTGCAGGATGTTATAGGCGAGCCGCAGGGATTGGCCGGGCGCGGTTTCTCCTCTCACCAGGATCGCGTCGCCGATGCCGTCACAAAGCAGCGAGCCGATGTTCCGCGCGGCGGGCAGCAGCGCGGCGATGAAATCCGTCTCGCCGGTCGGCGGGTGGAGCGTGTCTTTCAGCAAGATCGGATGCCGCGGATCAACGCGGAAGGCGAGCTGGCGGAAAGCGTGGATGACTTCCAGATCGAGGCCGTCCGCGACGGTGACGAGCCGCGGTTCCGTCTCGGAATTGAGCGCGGAAATAGCCGCTTCGTCGCGCGGGTCGATTTCCACGACGCCGGATTTTTCCAAGATGATCTCCGGCTTGAAATCGCCCATCCCGGCGATTTTATGGGCCAGCGCGTTCCAGCGTTCCTGGGTCGTGAAGACACGCACGGTCTTCTCCCCGCCAAGCTCGTGACCCATGATCGTGAGCACGGAGCTCGCGCGGCGCTCGTAGGAAAATGGATCGTAAGAAGGCACAAAAGTGGTTGGGACTTCCAGTCCCAACTGCCTTATGGCTGGGACTGGAAGTCCCAGCCACCGACTCCCCGTCCATTCCCCGGACGCCCACCCTTTCCTCGGATTCGCGAGGATATAATTCACCTGATGCTTCAAATCCTCCCCATCCCGGACGATGTGGTCGTAATACTCCTCCTGCCAGAACGTTCCGGATTTCCCGAGCATCCGGTTCGCCTGCGTGGCTGAGTGCGTTTTCCACGACTGGATGATTTTCTCCAGTTCATGTCCTTCGCGCGGTGTGAGCAGAACATGAACGTGGTTTGGCATGACGGACCATGCCAGCAGGTCGTAGCGGTCGCTTTCGAAGTGTTTCAACGCTTTCTCTACCATGGCGGCGATCGCAGCGTCGGCCAACGGGCGAGGCCCCTCCGCCGCGTGGAGGGCGGGCTCGATCACCGATTCCGTGAGCGCGCGGATTTCCTCGCGGAGTCGTTGCAGCGACTCACCGGGATCGGCGAGTTGTCTCCCGCGGTCAATCCGCTCGTGAAGGAGGGATTTTTCCCGCTCGTATTCCAGGAGCACGGAGGCGGGCAGCGAGTCTTTGGTGCGGAAAGTGACGGCGTAGGTCGCGCCTGAAATCCGCCAGTGCGGAAGGTAGGTGGAGGTGCGTTTTTCGAGTTTCGACCAATCCGGGCGGATGGTGTGGGCCAATGTGTTCAGAGCGGGCTGGGACTGGAAGTCCCAGCCACTATCAACTTTGCTGCGCTCGTTGAAGGGAGCCGCAAGCGCTTGGGCGACCGGGATTTCGTAAATCGCGTCCTCGGTCAGCGAGACGCGGATGGTGTCGCCGATACCGTCGGCCAGCAACGAGCCGATGCCGATGGCGCTCTTGATCCGGCCGTCCTCGCCGTCGCCCGCTTCGGTCACGCCGAGGTGGATCGGATAGTTCCAGTCCGCGCCCTCCGCGGCGAGCCGGGCGACGAGCAGGCGGTAGGCCTCGATCATCACCTTGGGATTCGACGCCTTCATCGAGAACACGAAATTGTGATAGTCGTTCTCCCGCGCCAGGCGGGCGAATTCCAGCGCGCTCTCGCACATCCCGAGCGGCGTGTCGCCGTAGCGGTTCATGATGCGGTCGGATAGCGAGCCGTGGTTCGTACCGATGCGCATCGCCCGGCCGAGGTCCTTACAAAGCGCCACCAGCGGCGTGAATTGCTCGCGGATGCGTTCGAGTTCCTCGGCGTATTGGTCATCGCTGTATTCGCGGATCTCGAACTTTTTCTTATCCACGAAGTTGCCCGGATTGACCCGAACTTTTTCCACCCACTTCGCGGCTTCGAGCGCGGCGTCGGGTTTGAAATGGATGTCCGCCACCAGCGGCACCTGGCAGCCCGCCGCGCGCACTTCGCGGGCGATGTTTTCCAGATTCGCGGCGTAAATTTTCGTCTGCGCGGTGATCCGCACGATTTCGCAACCGGCCTCCGCCAGACCCAGCACCTCCGCGACGCAGGCCGCGGTGTCGCGCGTGTCGGAAGTGATCATCGACTGCACGCGGATCGGGTTGTCGCCGCCGACGCCGACATTTCCGACCATGACCTCGCGGGTCATCCGGCGGGAATAATGCAACAGGTCCGGACAGTAGCGCAGGGGTGCGGGTGACTTCATTTCTGCTTGGGATATAAACGAGAAATCCTGCCCCGGCAACGGTTGCGTGTTTCATCCTTCGTTTGCCGCTGGCCCCTGTGTAAACCCATCCGATGACCGCGAAAAACGAAGTGATCCGCCACGCCGTGGGGAAATCCACCCTCGGCCTGGTGCTCGCCGCATCCTCGGAAAAGGGCGTCTGCGGCATTCTGCTTGGCGATGACCGGGAGCTGCTAGTCACCGAATTGCAGCGGAGATTTCCCAAAGCCCGGCTGACCGAGGGAAATGCCGACCTCTCGAAAATCCTCGCCTTCATTGAAACCGCCAGCGAGCTCGCCCTCCCGCTCGACCTCCGCGGCACCGCGTTCCAACAACGCGTCTGGCAGGCGCTGCGCGAAATCCCCGCCGGCTCGACGCTGAGCTACGCGCAAGTCGCCGGGATAATCGGCAGCCCCAAGTCCGTGCGCGCCGTCGCCGGGGCCTGCGCCGCGAATGCCATCGCCGTCGCCATCCCGTGCCACCGCGTCGTCCGCAGCGATGGCAATCTCTCCGGCTACCGCTGGGGCGTGGCGCGCAAACGCGCGCTCTTGGATCGCGAGGGCAAAAAATCGTTGTGAATCCGTGAGTGGCATTTTAGTGTCACTGCATGAGAACGGAATTGGTGACCACGCTGAAGAGGAGAGCCACCGAGTTAATCGCGAGGATCGCCGATGAAAAAGAGCCCGTTTTGATCACCCAGCACGGCTTGGCTGCCGCCTATCTGGTGGACGTATCCACCTATGAGGCGATGCAGTCGCGAATCGGGCTGCTTGAGGGCATCGCGAAGGGTGAGAAGGCGATTCAGGAAGGACGGACGGTGACCCATGATGAGGCGAAAACCCGAATGTCGCGATGGCTCGATTGATCTGGTCGGAACCCGCCCTTCAGGATCTTGAACAGATCGCGGATTATATCGCCCTCGACGATCCATCCGCCGCGCGCCGTTTGATCCGCAAGGTTTTTGCCAAGGCCGAACTGCTGCAGGGATTTCCGGAGATGTGTCCAGTCCCTCACGACCTGCCGGACTCCCGCTACAGGCATCTCGTTGTCGGCCCGTTGCGAATTTTTTATCGTCTGGAAGGTGATCTCGTTTTGATCGTTTATGTGATGAGAAGCGAGCGGCTTTTGAAATCCTCGGACCTTGAAAACCGTAATCCGTAAGTCGATGGTGCATTGATAACCACCGAGCCTCGAAATGATCATGGACCTCTTCGGCCACGACCCCGCCGCCAACCTGCTGCCCCGCGACGGCACGGTGAACTACCACGGCCCGATCCTCAGCCCGGCGGACACCCGCCGCTACTACGAGACGCTGCTGCGGGAAATCCCGTGGAAAAACGACGAGGCCGTCATTTTCGGCAAGCACATCGTCACCGCCCGCAAAGTCGCTTGGTATGGCGATTCGAATTTCTCCTACAGCTACTCCGGCACCACCAAGCACGCTCTCGCCTGGACTCCGGAACTCGCCGCGCTCAAATCGCTCGTCGAGAAACTCACCGGCACCTTCTTCAACTCCTGCCTGCTCAATCTCTATCACGACGGCGACGAGGGCATGGCCTGGCACAGCGACGACGAGAAATCGCTCGGCAAGGACAGCGCCATCGCCTCCGTCAGCCTCGGCGCGGAACGGGAATTCCGCCTCAAGCACAAGCGCGGTGAGGACAAAATTTCCGTGCTGCTGGAGAGCGGCAGCCTGCTCGTCATGCAGGGCAGCACCCAGACTCACTGGCTCCACTGCATCCCGAAATCCAAGAAAATCAAAACCCCGCGGATCAACCTGACCTTCCGGTCGATGCTCCGGCAATGAGCCCAAGGTTCCCAAGCTTCCGCGAAACTGACCACCCGCAAGGCTTTACACCGCCCCCGGCCCTCCTGCATCTTCGCTGCCCCCGTCCAAAGTGGCTGGAGCGTCTCGCTCCAGACCGTGCCAGGGGCGTCTCGCCCCGACTCTTTCTATAACCATCCCATGACTTCCGCCGAGATCCGCCAGAGCTTCCTCGATTTCTTCCAGGAGAAACAGCACACCATCGTGCCCTCCGCCTCGCTGCTCCCGCAGTCGCCCGGCCTGCTGTTCACGAATGCCGGGATGAACCCTTTCGTCCCCTATTTCCTCGGCGTCGAAAAAGCCCCCTACAATCCACCGCGCGCCGCCGATACCCAGAAGTGCATCCGCGCCGGCGGCAAACACAACGACCTCGAAGATGTCGGCTACGACACCTATCACCACACGTTCTTCGAAATGCTCGGGAACTGGTCATTCGGCAACTATTTCAAAAAGGAAGCAATCGCCTGGGCGTGGGAGCTCGTCGTCGAGCGTTGGGGCCTCCCCGCCCACCGCCTCTACGCGTCCGTTTATGCGCCGAAAGAAGGCGATCCCGGCAATTTCGACCAGGAAGCCTACGACATCTGGGCCGCCCTCTTCGTTTCCAAAGGCTGCGACCCCGCCGTGCAAATCGTCCACGGCAACGTGAAGGACAACTTCTGGATGATGGGCGAAACCGGCCCCTGCGGCCCCTGCTCCGAACTCCACGTCGACCTAACCCCCGAAGGCGACCCCGTCACCGGCCGCAACCTCGTCAACAACGACTCCGACCTCTGCATCGAGATCTGGAACCTCGTCTTCATCCAATACAACGCCGAGGCCGACGGCACGTTCCGCGAGCTCCCCGCCAAACACGTCGATACCGGCATGGGCTTCGAGCGCGCCTGCTCGATCATCCAGAACACCAAAGGCTTCACCGACTTCTCGAAAAAGCCCTCCAACTACGCCACCGACGTCTTCCAACCGATCTTCCGCAAGCTCGAAGCACTCAGCGGAAAAACCTACGTCAACATCTACCCCGAGCTCGGCGCCGACCGTTCCCTCTTCACCGAGGAAATCAAAACCGCGATCGCCTTCCGCGTCATCGCCGACCACTTGCGGACTCTATCATTTTCCATCGCCGACGGCATCATGCCCGGCAACAACGGCAGAAACTACGTCCTCCGCCGCATCCTGCGTCGCGCCGTGAGATACGGCCGCCAGCTTGGATTCTCCGGAGAAAAGCCGTTCTTCGGCGCGCTGGTGGAAACCCTCGTCGCCGAAATGGGCGGCGTTTTCCCTGAGTTGAAGGGCCGTCAGGACGTTGTCCGCCAAACGCTCGAACAAGAAGAAGCGAGTTTCAACCAGACGCTGGATCGAGGGTTGAAACGCTTCGAAGAAGCATCAAGGAGTGTGGGCATCTTGCCCACAGCGAATGTCGGCGAGACGCCAACACTCCTTGAAGGTGACGCCGCTTTCGAACTCTACGACACCTTCGGCTTCCCCATCGACCTCACCGAACTCCTCTGCTCCGAGAGAGGCCTAACTGTTGACATGCAGCGCTTCGAGGCACTCATGGCTGAGCAACAGGAACGCTCCCGCGCCGCCCGTAAATCCAACATCGTCCGCGCCCTCGACATCTCCACCGAAGCCGTCACCGAGTTCACCGGCTTCGAATCCGATTCCATCGAAGCCACCATCCTCGAAATCCACCCGCAGGAAGACGCGCTCTTCGTCATCACCGACAAGACCGTCTTCTACGCCGAGATGGGCGGTCAGGCCGGCGACACCGGATTCCTCATCACCGACGACGACGAATTCGAAATCACCGGCACCCAGCAGATCGGCAAGGCCCGCGCCCACATCATCGCCGCAAACACTCCGGTGAAAGTCGGCGACGCCGTCACGCTCAAGCTCGACACCACCCGCCGCCGCCCGATCGAAGCCCACCACACCGCCACCCACCTGCTCCACTGGGCGCTGCACGAAGTCGTCTCCGCCGACGCCGCGCAGCAAGGTTCCTCCGTCGATGAAAACCGCCTGCGCTTCGACTTCAACAGCGCCGCCGTCAGGCCCGAACAGATCGCAGCGATGGAGGAAAAGGTCAACGCCGCCATCAAGGCGAACGACTCCGTGTCCTGGACCGAAGTCAAACACGCCGACATCAAGGGCCGCGCCGACATCATGCAGTTCTTCGGCGACAAATACGGCGACGTCGTCCGAGTCGTGCAGATCGGCGGCCAGTCTAACAAGCTCAACGGCTACTCGCAGGAACTCTGCGGCGGCACCCACGTCCGCCACACCGGCGAGATCGGCCTTTTCAAAATCAAATCCGAGGGAGCCATCGCCTCCGGCGTCCGCCGCATCGAAGCCGCCTGTGGCGAAGCCGCCTGGCAGCACCTCCGCGAGAACATCGAGAAATGGGACCACGAACTCAAGGCCGCCGCCGCCAAGCTCAAGGCCGCGAATGACAAACTAAGCGCCCTCGGTGAGGAGCCCGTCATCGTCAACGAGTTCCCGCACATCATGAGCGCCATGCTCGTCGAGCGCGCCGACATTTCCCTGCTCAACGCCACCATCGCCCACGGCGCGAGGACGTTGGAAGAAACCCAGGCCGGAGCCATCGAAGCCGAGAAGCGCATCAAGAAGATCCAGTCCGCCCAAGCCGCCTCTCTAGCAGACGCATCCCTCGCCGAACTCATCGCGTTGGGTCAACCCATCATCGTCTCCTTCGAGTCCGACGCCTCGCTGCTCCAGGAGCTCCAGAACGGCCTCAAGAAAAAGCAATTCGCCGGCCCCGCCCTGCTCATCGTCGACGACGGCGAAAAACTCCACCTCGCCACCTACTGCGGCGAGGCGGCCCTTGCAAAGGGCCTCAAAGCCGGCGACCTCCTCCGCGACCTCGCGGCTCTCGCTGGCGGCAAAGGCGGTGGCAAGCCGGATCAAGCACGAGGCGCCGCGCCGGACCGCTCCAAGTTAGAAGCGCTCAAGGCCGCCGCCGCCGCGAAGTTCTAAGGAGCGCGTTCATCCTGAACGCTGAGTGCGGCAGAAGGCGGCCAACCGACCTACCGCGGGAGACGTGGCGCTAAGAATATGCGGATCCATGGCCTGGGTTAGAAAGGCTGGGATTTGCAGAAGGTGTCCCGGTTGTCCCAGCCGGGAGCCGCGCCATCTCCTATTTCTCCCACAGTCGCGCGCGCAAGGCTTCCGCGGCGGCACGGGCTTCCGCTTCCTTTTTGCTCTTGCCCTTGCCCGTCGCGAGGATCTTTTCCTGCCAGGAAACCTCGGATTGGAAAACCCGCCGATGGTCGGGGCCGCTCTCGCTGATCACCCGGTACATGGGTGCCTGCGGATGGATGGCCTGCAAAAATTCCTGGAGCTCGCCCTTCGGATTGCGCTCTTCCGGACTGGTGACCATGTTGCCGATTTCCGCCTCGAACAAACGCAGGATCAGGTCCCGCGCCGGACTCAGACCGGTGTCCAGATAGACCGCGCCGATCAGCGACTCGAACGCGTCCGCCAGCGTGGACAAGCGTCGCCGCCCGCCCGTGGCCTCCTCGCCCTTGCCGAGCAAGACGTAGTCGCCGAGATGGATCGCCATCGCGAAGCGGGCCAGCGCCCTGCGGGAAACCACCCGCGAGCGCAGCTTGGTCAGCCGGCCCTCCGTGAAATCCGGAAACATTTTGAAAAGCTCTTCCGTGATGACCAACTGCAAGACGGCGTCGCCGAGGAATTCCATCCGCTGGTTGTCGAAGTGCGGTTTGTGCGACTCGTACGCCAGGCTAGGATGGGTCAGCGCCTCCGCCAATAACAGCGAATTGCGAAATTTATAATGAATCCGGCTCTCCAGCGGCTGCATCGGTCGTTTTCCTACGTTTCCTCCCCTCCCGTCCGAACCTCACTTGAAATTCCGATGGGAAAGATGGGGTGATCGACGGGACTCGAACCCGCGACAACCGGAATCACAATCCGGGGCTCTACCAACTGAGCTACGACCACCATTTCAGGCGGGGCGGAAGGGGTAATCCATGACTTCCGGTTTGGGAAGGGAAAAATCACCCGGCGCCGCGGCGTCACAAAATGACGGCGGAAACTTGGGGCTTGGATCGGCGGACCGCCCCCCTAGCATGCGCCGCATGTCGGCTTTGTGGTTGGATCTGCTCATCGTTGGAATTTATTTCGCCATCATCCTCGGCATCGGCTGGCATTTCAGCCGCCGGAGCGGAAACGTCTCGGATTTCGCGCTCGGCGGCCGGTCGATCCCGTGGTGGGCGGTGCTGGCGTCGATCTTGGCCTCCGAGATCAGCGCGGGGACGTTTTTCGGCACGCCGGGCGAGGGATTCCGGCTGCGGAACTACACTTACGCGCAGCTGATGGTCGGCTATTTGTTGGCGAGGCTGGTGGTGAGCGCGGTGTTCATCCCGGCGTTTTACAAACACAATGTGGTAAGCATTTACGAATTTCTGGAAATCCGCTTCGGCCCCCGCACCCGCAGCGTGGCGAGCGTGATTTTCCTGGTGACGCGCTCGCTGGCCAGCGGCTCCCGGCTGTGGGTGCCGACGCTGCTGATGATCGTCATTTGGAACCAGCTCAACCCGGAACGGCCGCTCGGCACCTGGGAGCAATTCTGGGCCACCGGCGGCGCGCTGGTTCTCATCACCATTCTCACGGCGGCCTACACGGCGGTGGGCGGAATCAAGGCGGTGATCTGGACGGATGTGTTGCAAATCGCGGTGCTCTTCGGCGCGCTCGGGTTCTCGGTCTGGTATCTGCTGGGCCACATCCCCGGCGGCTGGGAGGGCGCGAAAAGCCATCTCACCGGCCCGCACGATTTGAAACTCTGGGAATGGCAAGGCGATGTCCCGGCGACACCTGAGTTCGAGGCGGAATACGGCTCCAGCTGGGGTGCCATCAAGAGCGTGCTGGAAAGCGAGTTCACCGTCTGGGCCGCGCTCTTCGGCTCGCTGTTCGTCACGCTGGCCACCCACGGCACCGACCAGGACATGGTGCAACGCATGCTCACCGCGAAAAACAAACGCCAGAGCGCGGTGGCCACGATCCTCTCCGGGCTGGCCGACATCCCGGTGACTTACGCCGTCCTAACGATCGGCATCCTGCTCTCCGTTTACTACGGCCACGTGGTCAACGACCCGGCGCTGCCGATGGCCGCGGGCAAGCCGGACAACACGCGGATTTTCCCGTATTTCGTCGTCGATGTGATGCCCGGCGGCCTGCGCGGCCTGGTCGTCGCCGGGGTCCTGGCAACCACGATGGGCTCGCTCGGCACGGCGATGAATTCGCTGGCCACCAGTTACTCGCGCGACTTCCATTTCCGCTGGTTCAAGACGCCGGATGACGACTGCGCGCGGGTTCGCATCATCAAGCTCAGCACCGTCGGCTTCGCGCTCGTGCTCATTTTGGTGGGACTGGCGACCGCCTTCGTCAAGGCGCACAACCCCGGCCTCAGCATCATCGGGATCATCCTAGGAAGCTTCGGCTACACCTACGGCTCGCTGCTCGGGATTTTCATGGTCGCGCTGTTCACGAAATCGCGCGGCAGCGAGACCGGCAACCTGATCGCGATGGCTGCGGGGATCATCGTCGTCGCCTTTCTCAGCAATCTCCCGAACGACGTCTGGAAGATGGTCTCCGGTGGTGCGCTCTATAAAAATTTCGCATGGATGCCGGTGATTGAATTCCCCTGGCGCATCATGGCGGGGACCTTTGCGACCGTCGCCGTGGCCCTCTGTTTCAAGAGCCGCAAGGCTCCCGCCGGCGCGTTTCTTTGATTTTGGCGGCCTTGAAATCCGCTGACTCGCCAGGCGACGAACGGTGACGAAATCGTAATAGAGCCGGAGCGCCGCGAGTGCCTTGATTTCAAGCGGATGCGTCGATCTGCCAGAAATGCCGAGCTTGATGCTTCGGAAATCCTAAGCAAAGCCGGGGTCAAGTTTTTAAAAAAATGATCTGTGGAACCCTTGTGGAATACGGCCCGTCGCGGACATTGGTTAGATGGTCGCAAAAAACTTTTCCCGGAATGATTTAAGCTGCTCATCTTTTGCACCTCGCCACGCGGCGCCACCCTGGACCGCGCATCCCGAGAGCCCCCTGCTAATTTTTTAAAAGACTCGTGAAATAATGGAACCTGAGGAAGCGGCAATCGAGGAAGTAGTGACGAGTTTGGAAGAAGTTTCTGCGGAGAACGGAGGATGGAATGAAGTCTGCGACGCCTTGCGGGTGATGGTTAGCCACGACGCCTTCCAGCGCTGGTTCCGCGCCGCACGTTGGTTGGGCGTGGAGGACGACGTCGCCTCGATCGCCGTGCCCGGTGAGATCCATCAGGTGTGGATCGAGACGAACTACCTGCCCGAGCTCACGATGGCGGTCACCGGAATCTTCGACGATGTGCGGGAAGTCCGGGTCGTCGTCGGCGAGGATCTCGCCAGTCCTAACGATTTGGAAACCGGCCATCCGAAGCATTCGCCAACACCCGCCCGCCCGACCAAGGCCGCCGCGCTCGAAGGCGAGGCGCTCGACAAGCGCATCAAGGCGGCGGGCCTCAATCCGGCCCACACCTTCGCCAGCTTCGTCGTCGGCGCGAACAGCCAGTTCGCCCACGCCGCCTGCGAGGCGGTCGCGAAGAAGTCCGGCGTCGGCTACAACCCGCTCTTCATCTACGGCGGCCCCGGCCTCGGGAAAACCCACCTGATGCAGGCGATCGGCCAGGAGCTGCTCCGCCGCCAGCCCGGCTCGCGGGTGATCTATCTGACCTGCGAGAAATTCACCAACGAGTTCATCGACGCCATCCGCCGCGGCGACATCGAGAAATTCCGCCGCCGCTACCGCAGCTCGGATGTTTTGCTCATCGACGACGTCCAGTTCCTCGCCGGCAAGGAGCGCTCGCAGGAGGAGTTTTTCCACACTTTCAACACCCTGCTCGACGGCCGCAACCAGGTCGTCCTCACCAGCGACCGCCCGGCCTGCGAGATCAAAAGCCTCGAGCCGCGCCTCGTTTCCCGCTTCGAATGCGGCCTCACCGTCGAGATGCAGCCGCCGCAAATGGAAACCCGGATGGCCATTCTCAAGAAAAAATCCATCGACTGGAA